>JABDKH010000165.1 GCA_013002345.1 Rhodothermales bacterium | reverse complement strand
CCAACTGGTATCGTGAGTTCGAGGACATTCAATTCTGGTCCGAGCTGGATTTCGTCGGTGTGCAAGCATACTTCCCGTTGTCGGATCAGCCTGGACCCTCGGCAAGTGCGCTCCGAAAAGGCTGGGCAACCCACAGCGATAAACTTGCCGCGGTAAGCCGCTCCGCGGGTAGGCCTGTCCTGTTCACCGAGATCGGGTACAGAAGTATCGCAGATGCCGCGGTGGAGCCCTGGAAGTGGGCATCGCGACAGCAAGCTCAGGTGACCGAGTCCGATAATGAGACGCAGGCCAATCTCTACACGGCCTTCTTCGAAGAGGTATGGCCCCAGCCATGGTTTGCCGGCGCCTGCATATGGAGATGGCACACGGCGTCAGAGACTCGCGGCGCGGTGACCGCCATCGATTTCACGCCACAGGGAAAGCCATCCCTGGATATCATTCGGAGCGGTTTCCTTGCGGCCAGGTAACGTAACCGCTGCCGTGGGCCAAAAAAGCGCGGCAGCTTCAAGCGAACCTCGACAGCCCTGACCGGCAACCGTGGCAGCGAAAGATCGGCGCTAGCTACCCGACTCGGGCAACAGAACCTCACACCCGAGCAAGTCGGGATGATCTCTTGTCAGCGCATCGCCCGGAAATTTGCGAAGCCGCCAGTACATCTCCAGATCACCTGCCGCCGACACAATCATCAGGTACGCGTAGGCAACGATCCACCAACTACCGCCCGCCAGACCCCACACAGCCGGCAACAAGCCGGTCAATAACACCGGCAGAATCAACACCAGCCTGTACGCCGTCAGTTTCATCTCGGCGCCGCAATGTACGTAGACCACTCCGTGCAGAATGCGGGCACCGAACGTGATCTCAGACCGGGGCGTACCCGTCATCAACATGCCAAGCGCATGAAGGCCCTCGTGAATCGGCACGGAGACCACATACGCAAGGAGTAGCAGGGCACCTCCACGGGCGATCTCGCCTAGCCACACCGCCGGCCATGGCCACGCCGGCCAAAAAGGAACTCCCCACAACCACACCATCGGAACGCAGAGGACCAGTGCCGCGATGACGAGCCACCATCCAAGACGCAATACGATCTCCCGAATTGGAATGGTGACTTCTTGCCATGCGTCATGGTCCGACATCTTCGGTGTCTCCGTCCTCAGACATCCAATGCGTCGCCGTGGCCCACGCATCCGGCTCGAACAGATCCGGACTCATCTCGCGATCCACCACAATATCCGAGTAGTACTCAAGTATCGATAGCGTTCCGTCCAGGTAAAACTCGACGGTCGACGCAACCCATCCCCCCCCAACCGTCTGAAAGTCCCGGAACCGAATATCCACCAGACTCTGGTTGCCGATCCCACCTCGTTGGATCACCCTTACAAAGACAAGAAGCTCCTTGTCGATCCAGAACTGACTGGTTCTGAGATCGCCGGCATGCGCACCAACGACGTAAACAGGGCGCCGATTCCATTCGGCCTCGCTTAGCACCGTGAGGTCAAACCCCAGAGAGTCGAGCTTCGCCAGTGTGACTTGCGGCTCTTGCACATACGCATCGAATCCGAGAACCATCAACGGATGAATCTCGTCGCGCTCGAATAGCAGCGTATCGGCTCGAAATACATAACGCTTGTCGTTGGCAAACAGCAGTCCGTTGCCGGACTCCATCGGAGCGATATCTATCCGCAGCTTGCCGGGCAGGGACAGTGCCTCATACCAGATCGACGTGTCGGCCACGCCGGATCGATATTGTATAGTCTCCTGCGTGAACGTCAACGTGTCGTACCACTCGCCATCGTACTTCACCTTCATGGCTTCGACGAGCTGACGCGGCGTTTCAATACTGGTCGATTCTCCTCCGCAACCGGCAACCAGTATGGTTACGAGGAGCAACACGGAGTTCTTGATTTGTCGGATTAGCGTCTTAGTCATTGAGTGGTCGTGTGTTTTCTCTACAAAGCGAATGTATGTGTGTACTTGATCAGCACTGCACGCGAATCGGAGACTGGCAGTGTCGGAAGTCCCCGATACCGGTCTGTATTGGTTCCCTGATTGAACACGAGCCAGAGGTCATGACCCTCCCTGAAATTCATCCGGAACCGCACATTTGCCCGGATGAAATCAGCGGCAGAGCTGTACTGGATGAAAGCCGAAATCGACGCTTTTGTACTGAACGCCAGTTGGCCCCGCAGACGAGCGATCGCGTAGTCAAATTCCTGATTTCGGTCTGGAAAACGCAAGCGCGTCAGTTCGATCTCACCTCCCAATTCTACGTATCTGGACAGGTTCCATGTCGGGCTCGTTCCCACCGATATTAAGGTGCCATCGTAGAACTTTCCGCCGGACAACTCGACGTTCGCTCGCAGAAGCGCGCCGTCGTGCATGCGAAACCGTGCATCGCCGCCGACAAACCGGTATCTACCTGGCGGAATCCATGCATTGCTCGACAGCTCGAGTTCTTCGTCGAGATCCTCCTCCTCAAATACAACATCCAGACCGAGTCGCGCCCCGGAAATGAGCTCGAAGTCCCACTCGTACTCTATCGCGGCCGACTCTACGTTGCCATCGTCATTATCCAGAAATGCAAAAACCTGCAACTCGGACGAAATCGTTCGAAACGCGGAGTTGCCCTCCGAGAACCATCCGTAAGAAATCGAACCACGCGGTTGAAAGTAGTTCGTTCGATTCTGAAAACCGAGATCCGGGGCGAAGTCACTACCCACGCGCGTAAGGGCCGTCGAATATGCGAGACCCTTTGATGTACGCCGCTCCCATTTTGCGCGCACGGCAGACGATGGCAACACGGTCACACCGGACTCGTCGATGGCGACGTCGTCAAACGACTGGACCCACTGAAGCGACAGGTACTCATCACCCGTAATGCGCACACTGCCGTCGAGCCCGTACGCAAAGTTGTAGCCGCCGTCCGACCCCACACGACTGGTAACGATTGACCCTGCGTAGGAATAGTCGTTCAGCACGCGGCGGCGGACTCGAAGAACACCGAAGTTCTCATACGGCAGATCGGCACTTTCGTCGGTCTGCATATCTATGATTCCAAGATCCCACTTCCCAACTCTCCCAACGATTCGCGTGCCACCCAGAATCCGAACAGGATTCCCGTCCTCGTCGAGACCAATATTTCGACTGTTGAACACTCTGTTGGAACCTCCGAGACTGAAGTCGAAGAGACCTGCCCGTTCCTGGAAGAACTGACGTTTTTCTGGAAAAAAGAGTGAGAACCTGGTAAGGTTCACTTCCTCATTATCCGCTTCGGCCTGAGCGAAGTCGGTGTTGGCCGTCAGGTCGAGCGTGAGATTGCTCGTGAGGTTGTACTTCACGTCGATGCCCACATCACGGGTGACGCTCGTGTCGTCCAGATACTGAATCTCGGTCGAGTTCAGTTCCGACCGTCTTCCCAGGCCTCCAACTACGAAGGGCGAAACATACACGGGTCTTGAACTCGTCACATCGGACAGCACGACCTTCCGGGCGAGTGAGGGTTTCGCGAACGCCATGTTCCAGTCAGGTCGAATGTCCGGAAAGATGTGGCGCTCATTCCGTCGGGCGATGTAACGGTATACAATCAGGCCCATCTCGGTCTCGGCACCGTTTGTCTGGAATCCCAGACTCGAAAGCGGAATCCGGATTTCAACGAACCATCCCTTCGGCGAGCGGTGCGTTGCCACGTCCCAGTATGTATTCCAGCTCCTGTTCATGGACCCGCGGCCCGATTGTGCATCGTTGGAGACTGCAGAATCAAAACGCGTACCGTTGGGCGTCGTAAAGAACCACAACGCGTTCTCATTGTCGTTGAACGTATCGAGCAGGATGCCGAAGGTGTCGTCTCCGGAGTAGCCGTCCCGGTACATGGAGTTGGCCCGAATGGCATCCGGCTGCCTGTCCAGCAATGCACCGGATACATAGACATAGTGGTCGTCGTAGGCGACTCGAATCTGTGTTTCCTCCGTCATTTCACCGCCGTAAACGGGCTGGTACATGACAACGGGCAGCGCTTCGATCTCAGCCCATGCCTCTTCGTCCGGCATACCGTCCAGAACTATCGGCGTCGACATGCGCGGCAGGTGGAGTCGCTCCTGGGCCGACGCCGGAGTCGCGGCAACAACGCAGAGCATGGACCAAAAAGGGATTAGGGCCTTCTGTTTCGAAGACATGGACCTTGCCAACCGGAACGTCTACCGAGGGTTACGTTACGCCGGCACACAAAAAAGGCAGGCGTGAGTCCCACACCTGCCCTTTACCGGCGATCATGGGATTTCGACCCTAGATCAATGAGTTGTCATCTTCGAATTCACCATGCTCTTCCGTCGCCTCACGATAGTAGATATCGCCTTCAAGCATACCCTGGATGGCAATTTCGGTCGGCTCGGGTCGCGTTTCGAACTCGACGGATATCCTTCTCTGCTCCTCCTGGAATCGCGGGTCCTCCAATTCCGGCTCAAAACCTTCGAAGTACGCAAGCTTGTTATCCAGTTCCTGCTTGATCTTCGAGGCAACCTGCCGGGATCGCTTCGCCGTAATCGCCACGGACTCAAAAACGTTGCCCGTCTGAGCGGCAAGAGCGTCCATATCGAGGGTTTTGATGGACATGATGCTAGAATCGAGATAGTTTGAGGTGTAAAGTCGAAGTTTTATGACCGATGACGAGCAGGGTTCCACGATGATTGGCATAAGCCCGTCACCTATCTTGACAAATCCCTCACTCTGCTTCTGTATGGCCATTCCTCGAACCTTCATCGTCGTCCTGGGTCTCGCAATCACCGGCTGTGTCGAGTCGGCCGAGGTGGATACGTCGACGGCGGCAGAACCGGAAGTCTTGTACTTCGAGACCGTCGGCATCGGACAATCGGGTCGCCTTGCAGATACCACGGAGGTCGTCCTGCGGTCGGCCGATGAATGGCATGTCATGCGCGACTCTCTTCGAACCGTGGAACCGTTCCGGCCCGTGGACTTTTCGCAGACGATGCTTCTGCTAGCGGTGCTTCCGCAGTCGTCCGGAGGATACCGTATCCAGTTCGAATCAGTCGAGGCCGTCGGCGATCAGATCCTGGCCTCCTATGTTGTCTACGCGCCCGCGCCAGACTGCCTCACGTTGATGGCACTGACACTGCCTTACGAGGTGGTCGCGGTACGTCGAGCTGCCGGTCAAGTGTCGTTCCGGAGGCGCGTCGAACTCGAGTCTTGTTCGGCGGACTAGGGCCTTTTCAGGTTGCGAACGCCTCGACCAACTCATCTGATTCAACAAGCCCGTCACGCAACCGGATGATGCGTCGTGCGTGTCTCGCCACGACCTCCTCGTGTGTGACCACAATGATCGTGTTGCCCTTCCGGTGTAGATCTTCGACCAGTTCCATGATCTCTTCACCGGTGCGCGTGTCCAGGTTACCGGTTGGCTCGTCGGCGAGTATTAATGACGGGTTGTTTACGAGTGCGCGCGCCACTGCGACTCTCTGGCGCTGACCTCCTGACAACTCGTTGGGCTTGTGATCCATCCGATCTCCCAACCCAACACTGACGAGTGCCTGCTTCGCCTGTTCTCTTCGAACTGAGCGCCGGACCCCCGAGTAGATCAACGGCAGTTCCACATTCTGCAAACAGTTGACGCGCGGAAGCAGGTTGAAAGTCTGAAAGACGAATCCGATCTCCCGGTTTCGAATCGCAGCCAGCTCGTTGTCCGACATGTGGCTCACGTCTCGACGGTTGAGTACGTACTCGCCAGACGTCGGTGTGTCGAGACAGCCGATGATGTTCATGAGCGTGGACTTGCCGGAACCTGACGGCCCCATGATTGCGACGTACTCGTTCGGCATGATTCGCACGTTCACGCCACCGAGCGCCCGGACCTCCTCCGTGCCCATCTGATACACCTTGGTGATATCGCGCAGGTCGATGAGGGCTTTCTCGTCGCTCATGATCGCATCAGGAAGCTGGACGGGTTACGAATCGTTGTCTTCAGAAGGGCCTGACGTGCCCGGACCACTACTCTTTTCTTCCACCGGATCATCGGGTGTGAGCGTCCGGCTGACGACCCGGTACGGGCCGATGATCGCTTTCTCACCGCCATCGAGCCCGGAGGTGATCTGGATATGCGTGTCATCGGAGATACCGGTTTCCACGCGCACCATGCTGGCCTTGCCTTCGGCGATGACGAATACCACCTTTTGCAAATTCTCCTCCTCAAGCGCCTTCCAGTCGACCGAATCAGCGTCTGCACCGCGCGAGCCCCGGCGCTCGCGGCGTAGCGCATCCCTTTTCAGTTTGTTAGCATCGCGCACTGTCACGGCCTGAATCGGAACTGCGATGACGTCATCAACCGTCTTCGTATACACGTCCACGGTGCCACTCATTCCCGGACGCAAATTGGGGACGGGGCCCTCGGGCTCGGTCTCCCGTGAACTGATCTGTGTCGAGGCCGCAGATGCGGTCACATTGTGGGGCGCGAGTACCCTGATTTTGACCGGGAAGTTCGTGACCTGCTCCTGGGTCCCTGCACCGGTAACCCGCGCAGAGTTTGCTATCTCCGTAACAACTCCAAGAAAGTTCTGCTCCGGATAGGCATCGACCTCTATTCGAGCGGAGTCACCGATCGATACGTTGACGACATCGTTCTCGTTGACGTCGACCTCGAGTTCCATTTGACTCAACTGTGCGATTCTCATCGCCTCAGTTCCTGCGAACTGGCTCGTGCCGACGACTCGCTCTCCAAGTTCGACATCCAGCTTGCTCACTGTGCCGCTCATCGGCGCGTATACGACCGTCTTGGCCAGCTGCTCCTGTGCCTCCTTTAGCCGGGCCTCAGCGCTTTGGACGGAGTATTGCGCAGCCTCTAATCCGGCTGACGAAACCGCGAACGCCGTCTGCGCACTTTGAACGGCGCTCTCCGAGATTGCGTTGGTTTCGAACAGCTTGTTCTGCCGATTGAGCTCCAACTCCGAGTTCAGCATATCGGCTCGCCGCTGCGCCTCGGTTGCCTTCCCTTGAAGCACCATCGCCTTCGCCTGCTCAACCTGGGCTTCGTAGAAATCGGGGTCAATCCGAAGCAGCAGCTGGCCTCGCGTGACCGGGTCTCCTTCCTTGACTCTCAGATCGACGATCTCTCCGGAGACGTCAGGCGAGATCTTGACCTCCACCTCCGGCTGAATCTTACCGGACGCCGTCACGACCTGGGTAATGCTACGCGCCTCGACGTCGACCACCTCGACTTCTACCGCTTTCTTGCCGCCGCCGAACAGCAGATTCGCTCCGATGCCTGCGGCGACCAGAAGTACAACGAGAGCAACGATGATCAGGATGATCGTTCGCGTAGTGTTCTTCTTTTTTGCCATACGAGTATGCTGTGAATCGAACCTGACGGTTGCTCTCGCCTCACGCAGTATGTGCTCTACCTGAACAACTGCTGAGCAGGATTGAGCGTGCCGAGATAGTATTCGATCACTTGCTCCTGGAAAATAAACTGGTAAACGGCCTGCACACGCTGGCTCTCTGCATCGACTAAGTTGGCTCGCGCCTGCGTCAGCTCTACTAGTGTTGAGGCGCCGATATCGTAGCGCTCGCGTTCTACCGCCTCCGACTGCCGGGCCGCACGCAGCTGCTTCTCTGTCACATCGAGCCGCTTGACCGCTGTGAAGTAATCCAGATAGGACTGGCGAACCTCCAGCGAAATGTTTTGCTCAAGATTCTGACGGTCCAGATTCAGGTTGCTGTATCGAATCTTCGCCTGCTCGATGTTGGTTTTGGTCAAGAGACGATTGAAGATCGGCACACTGAGAGTCAGCCCCACCGAACCAGCGCGGTTGTCGCTCAACTGGTCGCCGAAATTGATCTTGTCGCGCGAGAGCGGATCCAGGCGAAGACTCGAGTACGACGTGGATGCTCCCCCGCTCATATTGAGGGACGGATACCGCGACGATTTCGCAATGCGAATTCCCTCGTTCGCCGCCTCGATGCTCGCGTCAAGTGAACGGATGTCCTTGCGCTGCTCGAATGCAGCTCGCATCAGAGCATCGAGGTCATACGAATCGGCGTCGAGGTCGAGCTCTTCACGAGCCGGCGCCACAAATGAATAGTCCTGCATCGGATCGAGTTCCATCACCTGGATCAGTCTCACCTGACTCAGCTGTGCCGCGCGTTCCGACTCCAGCAGAACGAGCTCTGCGTTCGCAAGGTTGGCCTGCTGCTGATACAGGTCCGAGATCGGGCGGGAACCGACGCGCGTGAACTCTTCGATTCGCCTTAATTGCTGGCGTTGTGCCTCAACGTCTTCCGCGCGGATGCCAACTCGTTCCTGATCCAGAATGACCTGCAGGTAGGATTGAATGACACTGAAGAAAACCGTCTGTTTCTGGCGCTCGAACGTCAAGTTGCTCGACTCGAGTGTCGACTGTGCCTGTCGAAGTGACGCTACATCACCGAATCCGTTGAACAAATTGATCGATGACGACGCGTTCATACTGAACGTGTTGCTGGCCTCCGTAACCAGCTGAAAGGAGGTCTGGTCGAACGTCAGTCCCCAGTTTCGGCTGCTGCGAGTCGACAGGTTCAGGTTGGGTAGAAACGCCGCCTTTTCGCGGGACACAATCTGCTCCTGAAGACCAACGTCGTTCTCGGCTTTCTTGAGTTCGACATTCCGGTCGAGCGCAATGGAAACGGCGTCATCAAAGGTTATTTGTCTCTGCTGGCCATTGGATTCCGTCACGAAACCTCCGGACGTTAATAGCAGACACAGGGCAACGAAGAGAGAACGATTCATGCTCATCAGATCCTCAGGGCGAAGAAACCAGGACGATTTGTCGGGCCGGTTCAGGCAGATTTGTTACCACCGGCGTGTAGACGTTGGTTGGACCCTAATGTTACACGATTTATTCCATCCTGCATCGTGTAGAATTGATCTTTCCTAAAAAGTCGAATCGGGAACGAACGCCGGATCGATCGAAGCGGAGGGGGTGGGATTCGAACCCACGGTACCCAGAAGGTACGCTGGTTTTCAAGACCAGTGCATTCGACCACTCTGCCACCCCTCCAGGGTTCGACTTACGCAATATGGCCGGATCAGACGCAGACCCGGCCATGTTGACGGTGCGGAGAGGGTGGGATTCGAACCCACGATAAGTCTTTTGGACCTATACTCCCTTAGCAGGGGAGCGCCTTCAGCCAGCTCGGCCACCTCTCCTTGTTCAGCGCGCCACGACGCCAGTTCAAAACATAGTAGCGGATTTCTCTACGCGCAACCGACCGGTCGGGTCCGCCGATCACGCTTCAAGGGCGTCGGCGCCACTTGTAATCTCGATGAGCTCGTTCGTGATGGCATCCTGACGAGCACGGTTGTACTTCAGTCGAAGATCCCGGAGCAACTCGTCGGCATTGGACGTCGCGCTTTCCATCGCCACCATCCTGGCACCCTGCTCCGCCGCATTGGACTCCAGCAACGCGCGCCACAGCTCATAGCTGAGAAACTGCGGAACGAGCGTCCGTAAGATCACTTCAGGACTCGGTTCGAAAATGTAGTCGATCTCATGCTCCGCCATGTCACTCTCGGCGTCCAGCGTCGCGGCCATCACGGGCGTCTGAAACTGCTCCGCAGGAATGGGCAAAAGCGGTTCGACGATACGATTCTGTGAGATCGTGTTCTTGAATTCGTTATAGATCAGCCGCACGTCGTCCCAACGGCCTTCCATATATCCGTTCGAAACCAGCTTCGACACTGTTTGCGCCGTTTCAAACTGAAGTTGGTCGAACGTGCCTCTGAAATCACCAAGGAGCTGGTATCCCCGCTTCGAGAAATGGTCGTGACCCTTGCGGCCGACGCAGATCAAGAACAGCTCGCCCCGCTCGTGATAGCTCTGGAAGCGTGCCTGGATCTCTTCTTCAGTCCGCTTGATGATGTTGCTGTTGAATCCGCCGGCAAGGCCACGGTCGGCTGTTACGACGACAAGCAAAACGGAGGCGACCTCATCTCGAACCTCAAACAGCGGATGGGCGGACGGGTCAATATGGCCCTTCAGGTGGCTGATGATCTTGCCCAGTTGATACGAATACGGCCTTGTCCGCAGAATCCGCTCCTGGGCACGCCGGAGCTTCGCTGCCGCGACCATCTTCATGGCACGCGTCACCTGCTGCGTGTTCTTTACGGACGCAATCCGATTCCGTATGTCGCGTAGACTTGCCATCGACGATCAGAACCACTTATTGATTGTAGAGAGCGACCAGCTCTTCGGCTTCCTTCTTCAACGCAGCCTCTACCTCATCGGACACGATTCCAGACTGACGCACAGTTGCCATCGCTTCCGCATGTCTCAGTGACATTCTCTCCAGGAATTCCTGCTCGAACGCTTTGACCCTGGCTGCGGGGATCGAATCCAGAAATCCTTGCGTGGCCACATAGATGATCGCCACCTGATTCTCGACCGTCGCCGGATCGAACTGACCCTGTTTCAGGATCTCCACAAGCCGCTCGCCACGAGTCAACTGACGCTGCGTCGACGCATCGAGGTCAGACCCGAACTTGGCAAAGGCCTCCAATTCGCGGAACTGTGCAAGATCAATTCGGAGCGTACTGGCCACTTTCTTCATGGCCTTGATCTGCGCGTTACCGCCCACACGACTCACGGAGATACCGACGTTGATGGCCGGGCGAACACCCGCGTTGAACAGATTGGCCTCCAGATATATCTGTCCATCCGTGATCGAAATTACGTTCGTGGGAATGTATGCGGACACATCGCCTGCCTGAGTCTCAATCACGGGCAGAGCCGTCAGCGATCCGCCACCCTTTACCATTGACTTGATCGAGTCCGGCACGTTGTTCATCTGCCGCGCGACTTCGTCGCTTCCAATCACCTTTGCTGCTCTTTCAAGAAGTCGAGAGTGCAGATAGAAGACGTCACCTGGATACGCCTCGCGGCCCGGCGGCCGACGAAGCAGCAGCGACACCTGCCGATAAGCAACTGCCTGCTTGGAGAGGTCGTCGTAGATCACAAGGGCGTGACGACCCGTGTCCCGGAAGAACTCGCCTATGCAGGCACCTGCAAAGGGCGCAAGGAACTGCATCGTCGCAGGCACGGCAGCGGGTGCATTCACGATCACGGTGTAGTCCATCGCGCCGTTCTCTTCAAGAGCAGCACGAACCTGCGCGACCGTCGAGTTCTTCTGGCCTATGGCCACATAGATGCAAAATACGGGCGAGTCGGTCTCGTGCGTTGATTTCTGGTTGATGATCGTATCAATCAGCACCGCGGTCTTGCCCGTCTGGCGATCACCGATGACCAGCTCGCGTTGTCCGCGACCGATGGGAATCATGGAATCGATCGCCTTGATGCCCGTCTGAAGCGGCTCCTTTACCGGTTCGCGGAAGATGACACCGGGCGCCTTCCTCTCGATTGGCATCTTGTACGTCTTTCCGCTCAGCGCACCGCGGCCATCGACAGGCATACCGAGCGCGTCGACCACACGGCCAATCATCCCCTCGCCGACTTCGATCGAGGCGATGCGCTTTGTTCGACGGACTTCGTCTCCCTCCTTTACCTCGTCAACCTCTCCGAAGAGCACGGCGCCAACATTGTCTTCTTCCAGGTTCAGGACCATGCCCATCACGCCGGAGGAGGGAAACTCGATGAGCTCACCGGCCTCCACATTCGATAGTCCGTAAATGCGGGCGATGCCATCTCCAACCTGGAGCACCGTGCCGACTTCATACACATCCGTCGCGGAGTCGAAGCCCCCAAGTTCTTTCCTGAGGACCGCTGTTACCTCGTCGGGTCGAATTGCCGTTGCCATAAAGTCTGTGTCTACGTTCGGACTAGTAATGGAATGAAGTTCTGCATTCCGTGATCAATCTGTTCGTGTCACCCCTGACGTGAACTGCTCACGCAGGTGCTCCAGTTTGTTGCGAACGCTCCCGTCGTACACGGTGTCGCCGATGCGCACGATCATGCCTCCGATAAGCCCCGCGTCGGACCGGGCATCTAGATTCACTTTCATGCCGGTCCACGATTCAAGAGCAGTGCCAATTCGCTGCTCTTCCTCATCCGTCATGGGTACGGCGGAACGAACCGCGGCACCGACCACTCCCAGCTGTTCGTCACGAAGCAACCGATACGCGACCACCATCTGCGGGAAGATGTTCTCCCTGCGCTTCTGAATCAGCAGGTCCAGAAATTTGAGAGTAGTCTCCGCCACGCGACTTGCGAACAGCGATTGCACAACGCGGGCTTTCCGCTCGCGCGAAACGATCGGGCTTTCGAAGAAACGAACGAGCTCCCGAGACGCATCCAGGCTTGATCGAATGAGATCGACGTCTCTGTCGACCTCTTCGAGTTGGCCGGTCGCCTGCGCCGAGTTGTGCAGCGCGTTTGCGTACCGTCTTGCTACCAGGATATCGCTCATGTCAGACTGGGCCGGTTCGCTATTCAGTTTTTCGACAAGTCCTTAAGAAAACCGTCGACCAGCTTTCGCTGTCGCGTCGCATCCAGAGATTCGGAAAGAATCTTCTCCGCCGCTTTGATAGCGAGGTCAGCTACTTCCGTCCGAAGTTCGTCCAGTGCGCCTTCTTTCTCCCGTTCGATCTCTGCAGTAGCCTGCTCCTGCATACGTTGAATCTGGCTCCGCGTCTTCTCCATCTCCTCCGATCGGAGGCTGTCGGCGGATGCGCGGGCGTCGCGGAGAATCTGCTGGGCAGACTGTTCGGCCTCCTGCCGCGCTTTGGTATTGTCCGCCTGGATCTGGCGAGCCTCCTCCAGCGCCTTTTCGGCGCTGCGAATGGACTCTTCGATCCGATGTTCACGCGTCGTCAGTGCACTCGTGATCGGACCCCACGCAAAGCGTCGGAGAACAAACATGAGCAACAGAAACGTGATGGTGATCCAGAACATCAAGCCGACGTTCGGAGACAACAGACTTGCTGCGAGCACGAGTGCCATGATCTTCCTTCTTACATCAATTCGAGCAAAGCGAATCTTGTACGCGACGCTGGTTACAACGCCGCGATGACCGGTCTACTGAACGTGATTCTATTTGAATGCCAGTGCGAAACAGATGACCAGCCCGAACAGCGCCACACCTTCGATGAGGGCTGCGGCGATGATCATCGATGTCCGGATGTCACCCGCAGCCTCTGGCTGACGAGCAGATCCTTCCATGGCAGGTGCCGCAAGCCGGCCGATGCCGTAGCCTGCGCCAATCACAACGAGGCCTGCGCCAATGCCGGCGCTCAAGAATGCCAAAGAGGTTGGTTCCATTGTTACTCCTTTGTCGTGTCAGTTTTCTGATGTTGAAAAATCGTTCCTGCTAAACCGCCAGTGCCGGCTGTGCTTCCTGCGCAAGTTCGATGGTCTCACCACCTGCGTCAGGCAGCGCGGCCACGTCATGCGCGTCATCATGATGATGATCATGCTCTACGACTGCCATGCCAATGAACAGCGCCGACAGCATCGTGAAGATGTACGCCTGAATCGTCGCTACCAGCAATTCGAGCAGAAAAATCCCAAGTGAAAAGGCGATGCTCACCGGAGCTATGCCGTAGCCGCCGACCGGCCCGAACAGATTTGAAAATGTGAATATGAGTCCGATCAGACTCAGGATCACCAGGTGGCCGGCGGTCATATTTGCGAAGAGCCGGATGGCGAGGGCGATCGGCTTCGTAAACAATCCGAGGAACTCCACCGGAAACAGGATGAAGCGGACGAGCATCGGGGTCCCCGGCGGTCCAAACAGATGCGCCCAGTGCTCCTTGTTGGCGCTGACCTGCGTAATGACAAACGTGAATGCCGCCAGCACCGCCGTGATCGAGATGTTGGATGTCGCCGTTGAGCCGTACGGGACCAGACCGAGCAAATTGCACGTGTAGATGAAGAAGAAGGCTGTCAGTAAATAAGGCAGGAACTTGTCGGTCTTGTCACCCAGGTTCGGCCTTGCTATCTCATCTCTGACAAAAATGACGAGCGTCTCGAAGAGGTTGTGGAAGATGCCCTTCGGCGCCGAGTCCCGACCTATTCCGCGATTGTATCTGCGGGCCAGTGACACGAATAAAAGAACGACTATCAGGCAACCAAGCCACGCGAACGCGAGGTGCCTGGTGATGGACAGGTCGACGATCAGCTCTCCGGCCACGGGTGCCAGCACGCCTCCCGCATGATCGGCCTCTGGCTCTTCCGCGGCGATTCCTTCGCCGGCCTCAGCATGGGTCGTAGTTGTATCGGATTCGTCCGGGACGACGACATACCGTCCAGACGCCACTGCCGAGTGAGTCGTGAGGTAGGCATCCAGGCCATAGCTGCCGTCCGGACGGCGAACCAGAAGAATGCGCGGCAACTCGATCTTGCCGAACGGCTCGAAGTCCAGGTAGTTACCGTCCGCCACGTGATGAACCGCATCCAGCTGTTCATCCTCGCCGTCACCGCTGGCCGACGCGGGCAGCGGGACCACAAAGATGAGGCTCAAAAGAGTGGACCAGAATATCCGTGGCATAGGATCCCGAATCGGGCTCAGGCCGACATGGAGACTAACTCCGATGTGCGACCGCGATTTCAACGATGACACCTAGGACAAAAATGGTGAGGAAGACGCCCAGAAAGATCGTCGTTTGCATCGGGACCGTTGCGAGAACGACCGCGATGATTGTCAGCGCAACGAACATCCGAACGAGCATTCCTCCGGCGACCCAGAGCATGAACTTGTCGGGCGACGTCTGCGCTCTACGGCTCATAAGATAGCCGGCGAACGCGTACGAAAACCCCAACACCGAACCACTTAGCAGAGCCGTAAGGGCTTCCGCGGTCATCGTCATTACGGTGAGTTCTACACCATCAGCGCCGAAGATTCAAAAACTAAGAACATCCGCGCGTGGGGTCGTGCCGGCCGTGGTGAAGATTACTCAAATGGCAGTGAAGAATGAATGAACGGGTCGGGACTCATTCTTCGGGAGAGCTCAGGTGTCGGGATCTTCTGGGCCGGGTCCATCGAGGGATCTGACAATTCGCGCGAGATGGAGGCCCAGCGCGACGATCGCCAGCACGGCACCCGCGAGCGTGAACAGCGGACTCGTTTCGAATTTGCGATCTGCCCAGAAGCCAGCGGCGACGAACAGAGCCATCGTGAGTGCCATCTGCATACCGAGCCCCAGGAGGGGCGCGGCCTGCTTCATACCGGAGCGCCAGTCCTCAGGTGGGGGACTGGCGTGATCGGCATCGTCCGATGGTCCCACTCAGGCTGACGCCTTGAGCTCCTTGCTCTCGGCGGCAGGCGTGATGTCCTTGCCCTTGACGCTTTTCATCTGTCCCATCTCACACTGGCCGTTGAAGACAGCGCCTTCTTCGACCACCAGCCGCGCCGACTTGATGTCGGCGTCGACACGCGCTGCGCCCTTCAGTACGCACAGCTCCTTGATGTGGATCTGGCCCTGGACATCGCCCGCGATATCGGCACTGATCGCAACGAGTTCTCCGTTGACGGAGCCTTCTTTCGCAACGATCACTTTGCCCTGAACATCCAGATTACCGACAACGCGTCCGCTTACGCGCACGTCGCTTTCCGAGCGAAGGGTTCCTTCGATGACCGTTCCCTCGCCGATCATATTGATCTGGCCGGGATTTGCGGGGGTGGGTGGTTTCGACATGGTTTCGTCGTTGTTACGGGTTCCTAACAGTGACATTCGGGTATTGCTAGAGGGTTATAGCGACAGGAAAAACGCACTGGGATCCTGAGCGAGTCCGTTCTGCCACAACTCAAAATGCAGGTGGGGGCCTGTTGTGATCTCTCCGGAGTTTCCGCTCAGTGCGACGGGTTCTCGATCGCGGACCCTGTCGCCTACGTTCTTCAGTAGCCTCTGATTGTGCTTATAAACTGAAATGTAGCCCCTGGCATGCTGAATCGCCAACGCGTGGCCCCCGTCGTGTGTCCAATCCGCCAGGATCACATAGCCGTCACCGATGGATCGAACGACCGATCCTTCGCTAGCGGCAATGTCCATTCCATAGTGTCCTATATCGGCCGCAAAGCCACGTGTGAAAATGCCCTCGACCGGAGCCACGACAGGAAAGCCCAGACTGGACAGGTACCGTTCGGACGCATCGACGACGGCAGCCCGGACTGCCGTGGGCGAAGGAAGCACGTCGAGACCAAACGCCGGCTGTGTGTGATCGCGCCAATTTTCGGATGTCGGACGGGTACCGAGCCGGGGCTCAGGGCCTTCAATGTCCGCCACCGGCGTCGGTATACCGTCGAGAAATCCATCGTCTTCCGCTACAACCTGGCCGGTCATCAGACTCCTGAGGTGATCGACGTAGCGGGACTGAGTTTCCAGCGAATCGATTATCGATTCGAGCCGGAGGGCGTTGAGGCGTGCATCACGTCTCATTTCCTCGGTGCTGTATCCCGGAATCAGCTCGCGGAGAGGAGTGAAGGCGATTACCGCGATCGTCACCAGTATTGCGGCGGCCATGGACGAAAAAACTGCACCTACGACCTGTGCGGGCACAATACGGTGCTGCCTGGGTTCGCCCGCACCCTCGTCATCAATGAAGATGACTCGGATCGTGTTGCGAGCATCCCGAAAGAACTCCGCGAAAAACTCACGCATGGGAAATCGGTGGGTGACCTTCAATAGCCCCGAAAACGCTTGCACGGAGTACCTGTTCCAGACCGGCACCTTTGACCTTTGACAGAGAGCCGGCTGGCGGCGTATCTTTGCGGGCTTATGAATTCAGTCTTACCGAATTAGCATTCATGCCACAACACAAGTCAGCTGCCAAGCGGGTCCGGCAGAACGAAACGCGTCGCATTCGCAACCGATACCATCGTAGCCGCATGCGCACGATGATCAAGGGGCTGAGAGAGACGACAGACGCCGACCAGGCGGCCGTCCAGTTGAAGGACGTCAAGTCTTACCTCGACCGTCTGGCCACAAAAGGCATCCTTCACAACAACACGGCGGCGAACTACAAGAGCCAGCTCGAGAAGCACGTCAACCGGCTGGCCTGAGTATCTGCCGGGTGCCATTCCTGGCCTCCGTCGGGCCCGCCCGGGCGGCGGATGGACAACGGCCAGTGGATGGTCGGCTGATTGCACCAAAATCTGTCGAATCAGGCTGTACTTCGTCGTTTTTTTTTATATTCGGCAAGATTAGCGCCGTCCCACAGCGTATTATGCGAATATTCTGGGTGCTTCCTTGAGCAGGCAACGAAAGTGACGATAACTTTCGTTTGCCATCCCCACAGGTGGTCCCTGCGATTGCCTTTGACTCGTTGTGTCCCGCCTGGTGCTACCAGATGTTGTGTCAAGAATCGAAAAGGCGCACATTTTAGTTGGTAAGTCTCACTGAACGTGCTAGAAAAAGGTCACTTGGTACCGCTTATGGCAACCGCTACAACACAATTTCCTGTTCTCAATAATAGCCGCACATTTGGAGGAACCTTGCAAATGAATAGGCGAATCTTATCGTCTCTAGTCGCAGCGCTCGTCGTCGTCGCCAGCTTGGCGCCGACCGCGGACGCCCAGTCGCGCTTTCGCGCCGACAAGACGGTTTATCTCAAGGCACGCGTAGGCATGGGCTTCTATCAGGGTACCCGCGATGGCAACCCGGATAGTTCCATCAACGACTACGTAGATGCAGCCGAATTATTCTTTGGTGGCGAGTTGGGCCTCCAGCTGAACAAGGCGTTCGGCCTCGGACTCATGTTCAACACCGGAACGTACCCACAGCTGGCTAACGCCAATCAGCCACCGTCAACCCTCTCCGAAGGATCGGTCGATGGTGATAGTGGAGATCGGCGTACGAGCCTCCATCTTGCCGGTACCCTCCGTGCACTCGATGGCAAGCGTATCTCGCCTTACCTGATTGCTGGCGTCGGCGCTACGTTCGGTAAAGTGAACGGACCCATCGGCACCAAGATCGGATTCGGTCCGGTTGGCGGCGCCGGCATCGACATCGCGCTCAGCGACCAGTTTGGTCTCTTCGTCGAAGTTGGAGCCTCGTTCGTCTTCGACGGCGAAGGCGTCGATGGCCTGAGTGACGAGAACCTGAACTCAGGGAAGCACACGGGCAACTACGACGTGCTCGACTATGGTGTCGCAGGTCTTCGGGTGAACTTCTCGAAGCCCTTCCGACCGGTCATGGTCGTAACCGCATCAGGCCCCAGCGAGCTGTTGACGAACGCTGATGGAACGTTTGAAGCGACCATCAATCCGGAAGCAACGCAGCCCGTAACGTACACGTGGGACTTTGGAGACGGTACGACGGCCAACGGCCTCGTAGCGACACACAGCTACGCCACCGAGGGTACGTACACCGCTACGTTCACCGCACGTAACAAGCGCAGCTCGGATTCGCGAACGATGACTGTCAACGTCGAACGTCCGATTTCGGCACCGTCCATCATCACCACTACGTTTGACCCGACCGCACCGGACACGCAGTCCGACGTGAAGTTCATGGCGAACGTTCGTGGCGACGATCGCGAAGTGACCGGCTACGCCTGGGACTTCGGCGATGGATCCAAGTCAACCGAAGCGAACCCGACGCACCGATTCGCAACACCGGGTACCTACACAGTCACGCTCCGCGCCTCCAACTCGGCCGGCTCGGATACACGTACTGTGACGGTCACGGTCAATCCGTACGAGGCAGCTATCTGCCGCGAACTGACCGACCTGAACGCTGCGTTCTTCGCCCGCAATGCGAGCGCTCTTACGGATGAGGCACGTGCTGCTCTGCAGGACAATGTCGACATTCTCAACGAGTGCCCGAACATCTGCGTGAGAATCGAAGGCCATGCAGCTCCTGGCGAGCGCAACGCGCAGAGCCTCTCGGATGCACGCGCCAATGCGGTGCAGAAGTTCTACACGGATAACGGTGTTGCCGTCAGCCGCCTCTCGGCGATGGGCATGGGCCGCGTGCCAGGCGTAAGCCGCAAGGAAGGCACCAGCCAGTACCGCCGTGCAGACTCCATCCCGGGTGCCTGCATGTAGGAATGGCTGATATCACAGCCTGAAAAGACGAAGGGCGGGTCGCACATCGCGGCTCGCCCTTTTTCTTTGTACCTCCCCGAAGAAACCCTTACGCTCCGCGACGAATAACACGAACACCTCGCCCCAGTCCGGTCCGACGTTGACGCCTTCATCCAGCCATAGATCTACGCTCACAAAGGAGCTCAAGAGCGAGGCGAGCAGACTGGGCTTCGATGCATGCGGCGTTTCGGCCGCACAACGTCTCGACGAAGAAGCGAGACGCCTGGAACGCTGGCTGCATGAAGGACGACACGCGTCGATGGCCTGGATGGAGCGAAACTTCGAGAAGCGCATTGATCCCGCTCGCCTCGTGGACGGAGCCGCGTCCGTGATCTCGGTAGTCGATAACTACTACCAGCAAGTCGATGCGCCGGAGGATCCGGAGATCGGACGCATCAGTCGGTACGCGTGGAACGACGACTACCACATCGTCCTGAAGGACAAGCTCGGCAAGCTCTTTGAATGGCTCGCCGAACGCGTACCCGACCTGAACGGCCGCGCGTTCGTGGACTCAGCGCCGGTCATGGACAAAGTATGGGCGGAGCGAAGTGGACTCGGCTGGATCGGCAAGCACACCAATCTCATCAACCCGTCACTCGGATCGTTCTTCTTCCTCGGCGAACTCATCGTCGACGTCGAACTGGAGCCGGACGGACCTGTCCCCGACCACTGCGGCTCCTGCACGCGCTGCATCGACGCCTGTCCGACCGACGCCATCTACCGACCGTACGCGGTCGACGCGAACCGATGCATCTCCTACCTGACGATCGAACACCGCCAGGACGAAATAGCACCCGAGCTGGCATCACACTTCGGGAATCTGATCTTCGGGTGCGATATCTGCCAGGATGTATGCCCGTGGAACAAGTTCTCGCGGGCCACGACAGAGCCTCGCTATATGCCGCGGGACGACGTGGTCGACCGACGCATCGCCGACTGGATGGAGCTGGATCTGGATCAGTATCGCGGCGTGTTCAAAAACAACCCCGTGAAGCGCGCAGGATTTGACGGCTTTATGCGCAACGTGCGCATCGCACGGGACAACTACCAATCCACGTCAGAACCGGATGCTTCGGCTTCAGGTAGCTGAATACGAACGGTTGTACCGCTCCCCTTCTCGCTCTCGATCTCGATGCGGCCGTCCATCAGTTCGACGAGTCGCCGCACGATCGACAGCCCAATACCGGCACCTTCGAACCGCCGGCTCATCGGGTCGTCTTCCTGGCTGAAAGGGTCGAACACGAGCTCGAGCGCTTCGCCGTGAATACCAACGCCCGTGTCGGCCACTTCGATCTGGATCGTCTGATCCATCCGTGAGCACCGTATCACTATTCGTCCGGAAGAGGTGAACTTGATCGCGTTGCCGACCACCTTCTCCAACACGTGCCGAAGACGAATGCGATCTGCCCTGACGGCGATGTCCACACACGTCTCAACCTCAACCGGGACCGGTAACTTCGATGCGCCGAACGCGTCCAGGCACTCACGAAGCATCTCAGCGATGGCGATCCTCTCCGCCTGTATTCTGACGACGCCCGTCTCCAGTTGCGACAGTTCGGTCAGATCCCCGACCAGTCGCACGAGGTCTGCCGCACGCGTCCGTATCGCTTCGGCAAACTCGAGGGGCACGCCCGTGCCGAGAGCCGCCTCGCCTACATCGCGCAACTCCTGCTCGAGCATGGAAGCGTAGCCGTGTATGGTGCCGGCCGGAGTCCGAAGCTCGTGGCTGATGGTCGCGATAAGAGCACTCTTCATCCGACTGGCTTCTTCGGCCGACGATCGCGCCTTGAGTGAAAGCTCTTCCGCTAGCTTCGACTTGGTGACGTCTTGAACCGTGAGAACACCGCCAACCACGGCCGCATCTGCGTCCCGTATCGGCGATCCTACGATCTTGAGATGCCTGACCTCACCGTCCGGCCGGGTGTGACTAGTCTCGGCGCCGTCAAATGCGGTCCCGGCCGACAGCATGGCGTCGACCAGCGGCAGGAGGAAGTCGCTGAGCAACGGGATCTCCTCCACATGATGACCGAGCCACGCATCCTCGGGGCGCTCGCCAACGATCTGCCTGAGGGCGTAGTTCTCGAACGTGATCATCCCTTGCCCGTCAAGATGGACGATACCCACCGGAGCCTGCTCGAAGAATGCCCGGTAGGCCATCTCCTCGGTGCCAGGAATTCCCGCGTCGCGCTCCGACGTCCTTGAGGCCCCATCTGACACAAGCAGCCAGCCGCCGTCGGGAGTGACGTCGTACACCGTGAAGCGCACGTGGAACGAATCCGAGTCGAGCTCCACCCACTCCACACCGGATGCGAGCGCCTCGACGACAGGCCGCGGCAGCAAACTCCCGTCGCTTACGCGAAGCACATTCCGCACCTGTCTCGCGGGCTTCCGGACTCTCCCATCCGGCTCGACCGTCAGGATCAGCGCGCGGTTGGTGGTGGATTTCGAAGGAAACATTTGCCTTGTGACGACGCAGAATCCACCGCATAATGACGGAAGACGTGCCTGCGGAACCGTTTCTCGGGTGTTTCAGGTATCGTCCGAAACCCTGCAATAACAAGTCCGAATCGGACCGGTCAGGCTGCGTGCTCCTGCTCTCGCGGAACGATCATGCGGAGCCAGAGAATCCCCGAAAGTACCAGAATAATTGCAAACAGCACGATGCAGGCGCGCAGTGTCAACAGCTCCCACTCAAGCAACAGGCTTGCCGCAAGAATGGAAACCGTGTCGGCCGCCATGACAAGCAGCCACTCTGTCGCAAACACGCGCCCACGATACTGATCGGCGGTCCGTTCCTGGAGCATTACAGTTGCTAGCACCCAGTTTGCCCCGCTTGATGCGTGCGCCGCAACCACGATCAACGCGAGACCGTAGCTCCAGGGCAGCAGTCCGAATACGGCGTAGCCAAGTCCGCTAAAGGCCATGCATGCTCCTAGAACGGTGGGCCACCGTCGGCGATCGCTGAAGTAGCGTCGCACGATAACCGGTCCGATCCCCGTCCCAACGCCTCGCGCTGCGAAGAGGACGCCGATGGCGACGTCCTGTGCGTCGGCGTCAATCTTCTCACCCGCCAGCGCCAGCATGTAAACCAGTGCCCCGCCCCCGATCGCCCAGGTCGCCTTCGCCAGCGAGATCCGCAACACACCGGCATGCGATCGAAGGTAGCGCCAGCCTCCCCGCATCTCCCTGTGCGCAACACGCAGGATCGATCCTGATGACGTGATGCCGACTTCCTGGGGGATGACTGTCCGGAAGATGAAAAACGCCGACAGCAGGTAGGTCGCTGCATCGAGTGCGAAGACGACTTTCGAGCCAAACAGGCTGGTGGCCACGCCGCCGGCCGCAGCGCCCAGTGCAAGCATGACAGACCAGCTGGCGGCCATCAATGCGTTGGCCGTCAGCAGCTCATGCGGCTTCGTGACATTCGGGATGCTCGCGGTCTGTGCCGGCTGGAACACGGCGCTGATCACCACTTGAACTACCGTGAGCACGTAGACGAGCGCCACGTTCGAACTCGCGTCGGCATAGATCAGGCCGGCGACTGCCACGGCCCTCAACACGTCGGCCGCGATCATGAGCTGACGTCTGTTGAAACGGTCCACCATGAGGCCCGCCACGGGCGATGCTACAGCCGCAGGCAGCATCTTCGCGATGAAAATAATCCCCAGTGCGAGGGGAGAATTTGTCAGTCCGCCGACGACGTTGATCAGCGCAATGAAATTGAACCAGTCACCCAGCAACGATATGATGTTGCCGAACCACAGCCGCCGGAAGTTGACGTTCGTGCGAACGAGTTCCAGATATCCGGACTGTTCGTGTGTTCCGTCAGTCATCGGCCGGGTGGTATACGGGTGGGCCCCGATCGGGAGACCGGGGCCGGTCGATCAGGTCCCTTCGTCAGCAGCTTGATCTTCCTGATCCCCGTCGATGTCGGCATCCCCGTGCTCCGGACGCAACAATGGGAACAGGATCACATCGCGAATCGACTCCTGCGCCGCCATCAGCATGGCAAGCCGATCGATGCCGACACCCAGGCCCGCGGCAGGAGGCATTCCATACTCCATAGCCCGCAGATAATCTTCGTCGATCTCCATCGCCTCTTCGTCACCGTCCGCTCGCAGCCGAGCCTGATCTTCGAACCGCTGCCGCTGATCTACCGGGTCGTTGAGTTCGCTGAACGCGTTGCAGATCTCCTTGCCATTGCAGATCGCCTCAAATCGCTCGACAAGTCCGGGCATCGACCGGTGCTTCTTGGCCAGCGGGCTAAGCTCCACCGGGTAGTCCGTAATGAACGTAGGCTGAATGAGCCCGGGTTCGACAAAGGTGCCGAAGATCTCGTCTATGATCTTGCCGGCCCCCATGGTGTCGTCG
>JABDKH010000164.1 GCA_013002345.1 Rhodothermales bacterium | reverse complement strand
ACACTTAGTCTGCATGCAGAGAAGGACGGTGCAAACGTCGTCATCGTCTCTCCCGACAAAGACTTCCAGCAGCTGCTCAGTCGCCGGGTGTCCATTTTCAAGCCGGCGTACCGCGGAGAGTCGTTTGATCCGATTACCGAAGAATCGTTTCGCGAGAAGTTCGGACTTGAGCCCGCGCAGTTCATCGATGTTCTTGCGCTCATGGGCGATGCATCCGACAACGTTCCTGGTGTTCCGGGTATCGGTGAGAAGACGGCAGTAAAGTTGGTGACCGAGTACGGCAACGTTGAGGAGTTGCTCGCTCACGCCGAGGATGTGAAGGGCAAACGCGCCCGCGAGGGGCTGCTTTCACATCATGACGCCGCAGTGCTCAGCAAGAAGCTCGTTACCATCAAGACAGACGTTGACATTTCTGTCGACTGGCACACGCTGCGGCGGAGCAGCCCAGACGATGCGGCTGTTGCACATCTCTTCTCCCAACTTGATTTTTCGTCTCTGTATACGCGTTTTCAGAAGATTGCCGGTAAGGGTGCCGGTCCTGCTGCGGAGGAACCGGGACAGGCTGATCTGTTCTCCGGATCCAGGAAGCCCGCCGGATCGGAGTCGACGATACTTGAGCTTGACGAACTGGAGGCGTTCGATGAGACGACGGTCGACTACCGCCTCGTCACCAATATCGCCGAGTTGGATGCATTGGTGAAGAAGCTCGTCGCGGCTGACAGCTTCGCTCTGGATACCGAGACTACCGACGTGCACGCCATGTGGGCGTCACTGGTTGGCCTGTCGTTCAGCATTGAGGAGGGGCAGGCGTGGTACATCCCCACGCCGTTGCCGGACGGGACGCCAACTGACGATGTCTTGAAGCAGATCGCCCCGGCACTGACCTCGGAAGCGCTCAAGATCGGGCAGAACATCAAATACGACGTCGTCGTGCTTGCTCGTCACGATGCGACCGTTAATGGTCCGTTCTTCGACACGATGGTGGCGCACTACCTCCTGGCGCCCGAAGAAGCTCACAACCTCGATGCACTCGCACGCCGGTTTCTTGGCTACCGCACCATTCCGATTACGGACCTCATTGGTACAGGTCGGTCGCAGTTGTCGATGCGAGATGTGTCACCGCAACAGGTAAGTCCGTATGCCTGTGAGGACGCCGACGTTGCATTGCGTCTCGCAGGTGTATTCGCCTATCAGCTTGCGGAGTACGACCTCGACGATATCGCCACGACGATCGAATTCCCCCTGATACCTGTCCTGTCGACCATCGAACACTGTGGTATCCGTGTCGATGCGGACGTGCTCGCCGAGATATCCGTCCAGATGGGCACGGACATCGACCGGCTGCAGGGGGAGATCTACGAGGCCGCAGGAGGGGAGTTCAACATAGGATCACCTGCGCAGCTCGGGGAGATCCTGTTTGACAAGCTCGGACTCCCGGTGGTCTCGCGCACAACTACCGGCAAGCCGTCAACACGCGAGAACGTGCTCCAGAGGCTGGCTACCGAACACGAGTTGCCTGCTCTGATCCTTGACTGGCGTGAGCTCTCAAAGCTCAAGAGTACGTATGTCGATTCGCTTCCGGAGCTGATACATCCCGAGTCCGGTCGGGTGCATACCGAATTCAACCAGACGGTCGCGGCGACAGGTCGATTGAGCTCGTCCAATCCGAATCTCCAGAATATCCCGATTCGATCGGAGCGTGGACGCGTGATCCGGCGCGCATTTGTGGCGGACGAAGGTATGAGGCTCATGGCTGCGGACTATGTGCAGATCGAGCTTCGCATCCTCGCCTCCATGAGTGAGGATGAGGCGCTGATGGAGGCCTTCGTGAGTGGTCAGGACATTCATACATCGACGGCGGCGCGCGTCTTCGGTATAGATCCGGCAGACGTCACCCGGAGCCAACGCTCGAAGGCGAAGGAGGTCAACTACGGCATACCCTACGGAATCTCACCGTTCGGACTGGCACAGCGTCTCCGATGCCCGCTCGACGAAGCAAAGACCCTGATCGGTGATTATCACAGGTCGTATCCTGCGGTGTCGCAGTTTCTGACGCGGCAGGTAGAACTGGCGCGCGAAATGGGCTTCGCCCAGACGCTGCTCGGACGGCGTCGCTTCGTGCGCGGCATCGACGCCCGCAATCGTATGGAAAGGTCGGCGGCGGAGCGCATTGCGGTGAACATGCCGATCCAGGGAACACAGGCGGACATGATCAAGATCGCCATGATTCGTATTCAGGAAAGACTGATCGCGGAGTCGCTGTCCGCACGAATGCTGCTGCAGGTTCACGACGAACTCGTGTTCGAGGTCGTTCCCGACGATGCGGACGCACTGGCTGCGCTCGTCGAGAAAGAGATGGTGGAAGCTTTGCCGCTCAAACTACCGGTCGAAGTGGAGATCAACGTGGCGGACAACTGGCTGGATGCACACTGAGAGAGAGGATATGGAGCAGATCGAACACCCGGAGTACGAATTCATCGAGGCCTCGGGTGGCATCACCGAGTATCGCCACCGTGAGAACGGGCTGCAGGTCCTGCTCATGGAGGAGTCGTCCGCACCCGTCGTCACGTTGATGGTCACGTACCGGGTGGGAAGCAGAAACGAAACGCCGGGACTCACGGGTGCGACGCACTTCCTCGAACACCTGATGTTTAAGGGATCCCGCAAGTTCAATCGTGAGAATGGCCGAACGGTGTTCACGGTGCTTCAGAATCTTGGCGCGCGGGTGAATGCGACGACGTGGCTGGATCGTACCAACTACTACGAGTTGTTGCCGCGTGAGCATCTCTCGCTTGCTGCAGAGATCGAAGCGGATCGCATGCGCGGGGCCCTGCTGTCAACGGAGGATGTCGAGTCGGAGCGTACGGTGATTCTCAACGAGCTGGACCGTGGCGAGAATGAGCCGATCCGAAAGCTGTATGATTCGGTGTGGAGCACGGCATTTGTCGAGCACCCGTATCACCATCCGACCATCGGGTGGAGACCGGATGTCGAGCGAATGACGGCAGCCGGACTGCGCAGCTTCTACGACACCTTCTACTGGCCGAATAACGCGACCGTGTCGGTGATTGGCGATGTAGGTCCCAACGACGCGCTGGATGTTGTTTCAAATCAATTTGGCTCGATCGCTCGCGCGCCCCACGCGTTTCCGGATATCGATATCGAGGAGCCGGCGCAACGTGAGGAACGGAGAGTGGTGGTTCGACGCGCGGGCCAGCTTGGTGCCGTCATGGTAGCGTTCAAGCAGCCGTATGCACATCACGCAGACACCGACGCTCTTGATGTACTGTCAGTTCTCCTCTCGTCCGGGAAGACGAGCCGGCTTCATCGCTGCCTGACGGACCGGGGGCTGACGACGAGTGTTCACTGTTCGTCGTCAAGTCTTCGCGATCCCGGACTTTTCTACGTCCTGGCGCCCCTGTCACCGGATGTCGAGCACGCTGCAGTTGAGCGTGAAATCGTGGACGAGCTCCGGACCATTCAGGAAGATGGCGTAACCGCGTCCGAGCTTTCCAGGGCGGTAAGCCAGATCCGGGCTGCAGAGGCGTTCGGTCGCGACGGGTCATTCGCCGTCGCATCACAACTTAATGAGGCCATCGCAGCCGGCGATTGGCGCCTCTATACGACGGCACTTGAGCGATACAATCGGATTACCGTCGATGACCTGCAGCGCGTAGCCCGGCTGTACTGTGTGCCGGAAGCAAGCACTGTGGGCTACTACGTGCCCGAGGCGGGCGGCGAGCAAGTGGATGTTGAACCAGCGTAGCGAACCATGACAGATTTCGTCGACCGGGTCGAAGTTCTGAAGGCCGGTGGGTGCAACGTCTACACGTTGACGACGCCGGTTTCAGATATCGTGACGTTCAGAGGGTCGTTCCGCTCGGGTCCCGACCTCGCGGTTAATCAGGACCTTGTGCAGTCATTGTGTGTGTCGACGCTCGACAAGGGGACGCGTCGACGCACAAAGATCGAGGTCGCGGAGGTGCTAGAGAATCTCGGAGCACAGCTTCATTTCTACAGTGACGATCTTCGCGTCGGCTTCAGTGGCAGAGTCCTGCGCGACGATCTGCCGGTCGTTGTGGATCTGCTGGCGGAGCAACTGCGAAGTCCGGCGTTTGCCGAGGCGGAGTTCGAGCTCGTGCGACGGCGAGCTGTAGCATCCGCTCAACGTTCAATGGAGCGCACGGCGGATCAGGCAGATGTTGCTCTTCGGAGATCGTTGTTTGACACGGCGCATCCGAATTACGGACTGACGCCGGAAGAATCGATTGCGCTATATGAGGCCGTCGACGACGACGCTGTGCGGCGCTACCACCAAACGCATTTCGGTGCCCGCGATCTGAACCTCGTTGTCGTGGGTGATCTGGATCCGAACGTCGTGCAGAAAAGCGTGGGCGCGGCGTTTTCGGACTGGCCCGATCATGGTGAGCACGGGAGATACACGGCGAATACAGAGCTTTCGTCCAGTCTGACCTCCTTCGTAGATATTCCCGATAAACCCAATTCGGATGTCGTGATGGGTCACACATTGTCGATTCGTCGAGATCATCCGGACTTCGTGCCGCTGTACGTGGGCAACTACATCCTCGGCGGAAATTTCTCTGCGCGACTGATGATGAAGATCAGAGACGAACTCGGCCTGACGTACGGCATTCGATCTTCGTTGACCGACGTGTCCGTTGACTACGACGGGTTCTGGGAAGTGTCTGTTACCCTGAGCGCCGACAACGTGGCAGCAGGAACGGAGGAGACGCTGGCCGAAGTCGAGCGGTTTGTCCGGGACGGGGTCACGGATCAAGAGCTGCAGGACAAGAAAGAGACGATCGCCGGCTCATTTGCGGTCGGCCTCGCAACGACGGCGGGTCTCGCGAGATCCATCCTGGCGAACATTGAGAGAGGATTCGGGCCTGGCTACCTGGACCGATTCCCTAAAGAGGTCCGGGCAACAACACTGGATGAGGTCAACGCGGCGATCTCAAAGTACCTGCGGCCCGCGTATCTGCACGTGGCGACGGCAGGTTCCGCTTCGGTAGCCGCAAGCGACTAGCGTTCAGGAAGCACAAGCATCAGAATGATGTAGACGAGCAGCCCGGGGAATGCAGCGGAGAGGACGCTCAGCAAGACGTAACCCACGCGAACGAGCGTGGGGTCGAGGCCGAAGTAATCAGCAAGTCCGGCACAAACACCGGCAAGGACCTTGTTTGAGGAC
This sequence comes from Rhodothermales bacterium, assembly GCA_013002345.1. Taxonomy (NCBI): domain Bacteria; kingdom Pseudomonadati; phylum Rhodothermota; class Rhodothermia; order Rhodothermales; species Rhodothermales bacterium. The sequence goes on along the minus strand of JABDKH010000164.1, from coordinate 23,216 downwards.
GATCTTGTCAGCTTGTTGGTATTCGCCACGACCGTGTCCGGTTTGAGATATCAGGAGTTGGTGTCTTTGAGGATGGTGATCCGTTCCTCGACGGTCGGACCTTTCGGGTGCGGCATTACAGCCGCAAGGATCAGGTAGGCCAGAAGAAACGGGCCCTGCGTTGCGATGGTGCCGATCACGAACGCTATCCGGACGAGCGTCGGGTCTATGCTGAAGTACTCGGCGATGCCCGCGCAGACGCCGAAGATCTTCTTGTTTCTCGACTTCTCCAGTTTTCGCTTCCCGGTGTGCGGAGGACGCGCAGTCGTCGGCTCGACGACAACCTTTGCCTTGCCCTTTGCCTTGCCCTTCGGCGCTTTTGCGGCTTTCTTCTTGGTCGACTTCTTCTTCCTGTCGGGCCTCCAGTTGAGCACACCGAAGCCGAGCAGAATGATGAGCACGCCCGCTATCCAGGGCAGCATGGCGGCGAGTATCGACAAGTCAAATCCGCTCCACATTCCGGCCTGCTGGAATATGTAGGCGACACCCACCATGATCAGCGACAAGCCTGCGAGGGAGGGCAGATTGAAGATGCCCTTCGGCTTCTCTTCCTCCTCAAAAAGGAAATCTTCGAGCTCCTCATCAGAGAGAGACTCGAGGTCGAACATGTCCTCCTCCTCGAATCGAAAGTCGGCTGACTCCTGTTTCGTGGTCGTCCTGGTTTTGCTTCTCATCGTGACCGGGTGATTGGTACTCGAGGCAACTTACGCCTCAGACATCTTCAGGTTACAAAGTTACGGCATATTGCTGCGTTGAGGTCTGATGATTTGGGACCCTGTGACGATGATATCCATGCGCTGGTCGTGTGGGTCGGCAGGGAGTGCATCGACCAGAAATGGGTCCATGCAGAGGCAGAGTCGAACGCCGGGAGTTGTTGCCAGGAATTCGTCGTAGTACCCGAAACCGTGGCCGATCCGGAGGCCCTTAACGTCGCACGCCAGCGCCGGGACGAGTATCAGGTCGATGTTGTCGACCGCCGCCGCCCCGCGATTCTCCGGCTCCATAATGCCCCATCGATTGCGTGTCATCTTCGTATCGCGGGTGTACTCGACGTGGGAGAGACGCGGGCGCGTCGTTGCTCGCGAAAAGACCTCAACAATGGGCAGGATGACCTTCACGTTTCGTTCGAGGAAATCGTAGATCAACGGACGGATATCCGGTTCGTGATCATCTACGCGGGGCCAGTACGTATGCACGACTCGGGCCTGGCTGACTTCCGGTAACTGGCGCGCCGTGGCCACTATTTGATCAGACTCCTCGCGATACGCTTGGGGGGTCAGTTCCCGACGCTTTTTGTTCAGACGATCGCGAAACTCTGCCTTTGACTGCATTGATCTCCGATCCGGTTTGCCCTTGCTCTCTCTATAGAATACTGCTGGCTCCCGGTACGCCGAAACGCGACGCTCGGCGGCAATTGGAAGGGGGGCGGTGATAGGGTGAAAATACTGCAGATTGGCCGGACGGGCGTGATCGCCGTCGCTCGCAGCATTGGATACTGCCGCCTTTTCTGGTATTTTTTCTTTTCTGTACACTACACGCAATCTGTCCCCAATGTTCGACACCCTCAGCGAAAAGCTTGAAGGCGCGCTGAAGACCCTTTCCGGACAGGGTCGCATCAACGAGCTCAACGTCGCGCAGTCGATGCGTGAGGTCCGGCGGGCCCTGTTGGATGCGGACGTCAACTACCAGGTTGCGCGGGATTTCACGGATCGAGTCAAGGAGCAGGCTCTTGGTGAGGATGTGCTCACATCCATTTCACCGGGGCAGCAGCTCGTCAAAATCATCTATGACGAGCTTGTGGCGCTACTGGGGGAGACGGATGTCGACATCCAGTATTCTCCCACACCGCCCACGATTATCCTCGTCGCTGGCCTGCAGGGATCCGGGAAAACCACGTTCTGTGCGAAGCTCGCGGCCCACTTGAAGAGTCAGGGGCGATCGCCGATGCTGGCGGCGGCTGATGTCTACCGACCGGCGGCGGTCGACCAGCTCGAAACCCTGGCGGAATCGGTAGATGTTCCGGTGTTTGCCCTGCGAGACGACGGGGAAGTCATCCAGGATGCCGTAAGGGTCGCCCGGGAGGCAACGTCGGCGGCGCGGAAGGCCGCACGAGATGTGCTGATTATCGACACGGCAGGCCGACTGCACGTGGATGAAGAAATGATGCGTGAGGTTGAGAATATCAAGTCGGCGGTGGAGCCGACCGAGATTCTCTTCGTCGTAGACAGCATGACGGGGCAGGACGCCGTCAATACCGCCAAGGAGTTCAACGATCGGCTTGATTTCGATGGCGTCGTTCTCACCAAGATGGACGGTGACACGCGTGGTGGCGCTGCGCTGTCGATCCGAACCGTCGTACAGAAGCCGATAAAATTCGCGTCGACTGGTGAAAAGCTCGACGCATTGACACCGTTCTATCCGGATCGGATGGCTCAGCGGATTCTCGGCATGGGCGACGTCGTGTCGTTTGTCGAGAAGGCGCAGGAGCAATTCGACGAGAAGCAGGCCGACAAGCTCCGCGCAAAGATCCAGTCCGAGAGTTTCAACCTCGAGGATTTTTACGATCAGCTGCAGCGGATCAAGAAGATGGGTTCGCTCACCGATCTTGTCGGGATGATTCCGGGCGTCGGCCGCCATGTCAAGGACATGGAAATGGATGAAGGGGCACTGAAGCACATTGAGGCCATCATCCAGTCGATGACAGTTGAGGAACGGTTGCGCCCGGAGGTCATTAACGGGAGCAGAAGGAGGCGAATTGCCCGTGGCTCGGGCGTGGAGGTCAGCGATGTGAATCAGCTGATCAGGCAGTTCCGCGAAATGAAGAAGATGATGAAGACGATGTCGAAGCTGCTTGGAAAGGGCAGGGCGCCCGACCTGGGAGCTCTCGTGGGCGGACGAACTTGAACACACACAAACCGAACAGGAACGAACAGACGTGGCAGTAAAAATTAGAATGCGCCGAATGGGGCGTACCAAGAGGCCGATTTACGGACTGGTAGCGGCAGATTCCAGATCGCCCAGGGACGGACGCTTCATAGAGGACCTCGGTCGATACGACGCCCTCACGGAGCCGGCGACCATCGAATTGAAGCGTGACAGGATCTTGTACTGGCTGGAGCAGGGTGCACAGCCGTCGGATACGGTCCGCTCCATCCTGAGCAAGGAAGGCGTCATGCTGCAGCACTTCATGGTGAAGCGCGGCCTCACGGACGCCCAGATCGAGGAGGCGGTCGCCGAACACCGCCAGAGGCACGAGGAAAAGGCCAGGTCGGCAACCAAGACTACAGCAGGTGATCGTCGAGCAGCGGCACTTGCGGCTGAAGCCACGCTGGCGGTTGAGAAAGAAGCCGAAATGGCGAAGGCCCGTGCCGAAGCGGAAGCAAAGGCGAAGGCGGACGCGGAAGAAGCAAAGCGCAAAGCCGCTGAAGAAGTCAAGGAGCAGCGCGAGGCTGCCGCGCAGACTGCGAAGGTCGAGCAAGCCGAAAAGAACATCGAGCAGGCTGAGGCCGATGCGGAGCTTGCGGTCAGCGGAAAGGCAAAATCCGATGCGGTGGCAGACGAAGCCGTTGCCGAACCGGCTGCAGAAGCAGCAAAGGAAGCAAAGGCAGTCGTCGAAAAACCGACTGAGGTGAAGGCGGAAGCGGCTGCGGATGCCCCGGCCGAGAAGTCGGCTGCAGAAGCCGCGCCAAAGGCAGAAAAGGCGGCTGACAGCACGCAAGCGTCAGAAGAAGCGGCTAAGAAGTAGAAACGTAGACGCCCACATGCTGCCGGCCTGCGGGCGACGGAGATGACCGTGGAGCTTCAGCACGTCGGACGTATTATCGGTCCACACGGCGTTGACGGGCGTGTGAAGGCTCTGCCGGTCGATGAATCGATCGAGTTGCTGGAAGAGTTGACCGTCTGGAGCCTGGGGTTTACGGCAAACTCGGTTGTGCCGCATACCGTGGAGGAATGCCGCCGCCACATATCCAGTCGAGGTACGTCGCTCATCGTACGACTCGATGGCGTTTCCTCCCGGACTGGCGCCGAGTTGTTGAAGGGCGCCGGCGTGTTTGCCCCGGCCTCCGAGGTAGCGTCTCTTCGCGGTGGTTCCAGCGACGAGCCTGGCTGGGCTGGGTTTCGCGTGGTCGACACGGTCGGTACGGTCGTGGGAGAGGTCGTCGAACTCCGTCCCATGCCGGCTCAGGATTTGCTGATTGTCCGGCGGTCAGGGCGGCACGAAGCCATGATTCCGTGCGTGCCCGAGTTCATTGAGCACGTGGATGTGGAGAAGGAGGAGATCACCGTGAATCTGCCGGAAGGTCTTCTCGACTAGTTATGCGAATCGATCTCGTCACTGCGCTTCCCGATATTGTTCATAGTCCACTTGAACAAAGCGTAGTAAAACGCGCTACCACAAATAGTTATGTTGAAATCAATGTGATCGATTTGCGTAAGTTTGCGACGGACAAGCACCGCCAGGTCGACGATTATCCGTATGGCGGAGGCGCCGGGATGGTACTCAAGCCCGAGCCGCTTTTCGCCTGCCTCGATTCACTGATAGACGCCGGCGACGACCTCAGGCGGGAGGTCGTATTCCTCACGCCGGATGGAGAGGTATTGAGCCAGCAAATCGCGAACGAACTGTCGATGTTCGATCATCTCATACTCGTGGCCGGCCACTACAAGGGAATCGATCAACGAGTGCGCGACCGCTACGTCACACGCGAGATCTCGATCGGGGACTACGTGCTCAGTGGAGGAGAACTTCCCGCGCTGGCACTTATCGACGCCGTGGTCAGGCTCTTGCCCGGCGTACTTGGCGACGCGAGTTCGGCCATGACAGATTCGTTTCAGGACGGCCTGCTCGATGCTCCGGCCTACACGCGGCCCGCCGAATTCGACGGCATGTCGGTGCCCCCGGTGCTGCTGTCAGGCGATCACGCGGCCATTGAGGCGTGGCGTGAGCAGCAGCGAATCGAAAAAACAAAGAAACGCCGGCCAGATCTGTTCGCGAAAGACGGATAAGTCGTATCTTATCTTGTCTGAATAAAAATGACAAATACAGCTGATTCAGGCTGTATTTGTGTTTGCGACCTCCACCTCGAACGACTCGTATTGCAGGGCTGGCTATGGCAACAGATTTGATCAAGCTGATCGAGGCGACTCAACTCCGCGACGATGTTCCGGAATTTGATCCCGGTGATACCGTAAACGTGCACGTCCGAGTCGTTGAAGGCGATAAGGAGCGTATCCAGCAGTTCCAGGGAACGGTCATCGCTCGTAAGGGCGAAGGCGCGCGCGAGACGTTTACGGTCCGCAAGATCTCAAACGGGGTTGGAGTCGAAAGAGTCTTCCCGGTGTACTCCCCAAAGCTGGCCACCATCGAAGTAGTCAGGCGCGGCCACGTCCGTCGGGCGAAGCTCTACTATCTGAGGGATCTGCGCGGAAAAGCGGCGCGAATTCGGGAGAAAAGGTTGGACTCCAGATAAGATCGTGTGCGGGCGCCGTCCGCACCTTTTCTGAGCCGTCGCCGTTCAACGATCGGGGCGGCTTTTTCTTTTTCTAAAACATTCCGTCCGTTGGGTAGATGAGGGGTTCCGGCGCACTACGACTCGGTGTTTGGGATATGCCTGCGGCAGAGTTTGCCGTATCGGGTCTGTCCGGAGCTGATCTCGGCATCGAGGTGTCAACCGTCAGCCCCGGTGAGGCCATGCATCTTCTCAGGGCCGGCGAACTCGACGTTGCCCTCGTTCCGACGCTGAACCTGATCCTTGATCCGGAAGGGCTTGAGGTGCTCCCCGCCGTCGCATTGTCTGCGTGGCACTATCCGTACGCACGGATCCATCTGCCTGAGTCACTGACCTCCCATCCCGATCGTATCTCGTTCGTCCCGGAGTTCGTCCAGGAGGCGCTCATGGCGCGCGTCATCCTGCGGGAGCATTATGCTATGAATCCTGAGTTTGTCGCTGTCCCGCCACACGCTCTTGAGACGGCGGACGGCGCACGGTTAATCATTGGCCGGAACGTTCCCGATCAGCGGTTGCCGGGACTGTCGGTGGACCTCGGCGAAGAGTGGTTTGAGCTGGCCAACTATCCCATGGTCTGGGGTGTATTCGCGATGCGCGCCGGTGAAGCCGATGCCGACACGGTTGACCGGTTCCGGACCATGATCGAAAGAAGTGAAACTCTCCGCTCCCGCTGGGCCGATTCGAAGGATCACAGCGAGTCCATGAGGCACTTCTTCGAGGAAGACATTCGACTTCGATTTGACGACCTGGCTCTTGCCTGCATTACCGAGCTCATGGATCACGCGTTCTTCTATGAGCTGACGGACGAAATCAGAGATTTTCCGATGGCCCGTATCGAGAGTCGCGATCACGACGATTCAGGCCAGGAACTGCATCTGTAACCCCGCCGAATCTTCTCGTGGCTGACAACAACAAAGACGACCGGAAGACCGTCACGAAAAACCGGAAGGCGTTTCACGACTTTCGAATCGAGGACCGGTTTGAAGCCGGTATCGTGCTGGTCGGGACTGAGGTGAAGTCACTACGCGACGGCAAGGCAAATCTGCAGGATTCCTATTGCAAGATCGAGCATGGCCAGGTGGTCATGATGAATTGCCACATCTCGCCCTACTCACAGGCCTCGCACTTCAATCACGATCCGGTGCGGCCCCGCACGCTGCTGCTGCACAGGCGAGAGATCCGCAAACTTGACCGGGCCACCCGCCAGAAGGGATACACCATCATTCCGCTTCAGATATATTTTCTGAAAGGTCTTGCCAAAGTTGAAATCGGGCTTGCACGGGGTAAGCGGCAGTACGACAAACGCGCGGACATCGCAGAAAAGGAAAGTAAGCGCCGGATGGACCGGGCCAGAACCGACCGCGGGTAGTACGATGTTCAGAGGCTCCGTTTGACGGTGCCTCCGTCCCATTCGCTGCACTCGATTGACGAGCGGGCAGGTGTTCCGTGGTTTCGCCTGCCAAATGGATGATATTAGGCGTGATCAGGTCCGTCCCGATCGCTCACAATTCCTCGTAAGCTATTGTTACGATCCTGCCGGCATATATCGATCTGGTTCCTCGCCATGGCGATCGTGCCGACCGTCGCTCGCGGCCAGGAAACGGACTCGCTCTTCGAAAGGGCCCAGCGTGCTTTTGATGACGGTCAATACGGCGAGGCACGATCATTCCTAGAGGACGCAGTTGAACGCGCACCTGACAACGCGCAGGCGCTCCATCTGCTCGCCAGGACCTCCCTCGCGCAGTACCCGCGGGACATCAAGCGGGCGAAAACCGCGAACAACCGGGCTATCGCGCTGGAGCCGGACAACGTCGAGTTTCTGTCGTTGAAGCTCTACAGGCTGCACGCTTTTCCTTCGTCGGCCGTGCCTCCTTTGCAGACCAGACGCAAGCAGGATCTCGCCGAGAGGATCCTTGGTCTGGATGGCGAAAATGAACTGGCACATGCCGTACTCGGCGAGGTCGCACTGGAGGACTATCTCAACGCTCGATCGTCCGTCAGTTTTCCGGATCTGGACAACCTCGATGTGCTCGCGCCTCGAGAGGCATTCTACAACGCGGCCTACCTGCTCGATCCGGTACTCGAGCCCGGCGTTGACTCAGGCGGACTTGGCTTTCGGATGTCACAGCGATACGGCGGGACACAGATCGAGTCGGTTTCAAAAAACGAGGAAGCCCGGAAGCGATACGAACTGGCGGTCGAGCACCTTCAGCACGCCCTCGACACCAACCCCTCGCGCAAGTCGACCTACGAGACCCTGTTGACCGCGGCCACGCTGGAGGGCGAGTTCGAGGAGGCGGATCGAGTGGTCGAACTGATGCTCTCGCACCTGGCAGATGATCCGGAAACGTGGTTGTTTCGAGGTCTGGTGAGTTTCCGTCTGAATCGTTCGGCGGAGGCTAGCGATGCTTTCAAGACCGCCCTGGATCTGATGGGTCCGGAATCAACCGCTGAGTATCTGGACACGACGTTGTTCGCGGGGCACGGCCCGGAATCCGAGTCGGAGCCGGACGAGACGCGCTCATTCTGGGCGGGAAGAGATCCGTTTCTGCTGACACCTGAAAACGAGCGGCGGCTGGAGCATCTGGCGAGAATGGTCTATGCAGACCTGCGCTTCGGCGATCTCTACCCGGATCGTCGTGGATGGGATACGGAACCCGGCGAGGTCATTCTGCGCTACGGCGTGCCTCTGGGCGAAGCGCAGACGAGCACGCGGTTGGACAAGTACCTCGTCCTTCACTACGGCGACTTCTTTTTCAAGTTCATGGATCTCGCGAAGTCGGGTAAGCTCACTTTCTACTCTCCGAAGGTGGGCGATGGCGGTCCCAGCTTCGCAGAGATCGAGCGCGCCATTGACGACGACTTCACGTTGATCTCGCGACGTCTGTTTCGAGAGCGACCCGAGCAGTTCATTTATGATCGTCACGGAACGCGGCAGGCGGTGCCATACATGGTCTCCGTTTTGAAGGGCGACACGTCCGAGCTGGATGTATTGGTGGTGCTTGGAGTCGGGGCATCTGAGCACGCCGAAAGTGATCAGGTGAGGTCGGCCGCGTTCTTGCTGGACCCGGACGGTGAGATCGTCCGTGCGACAGACGGGGCTCCCATCCGTGGTCTTCAGATCAATCGGGAAGAGGACCGCTTTCAGGTTTTTTCCCGGAGCCTTGCCGCACCGCCGGGAGACTATACGATCGTCGTGGAGTATGATCGTTCTGACGCGGACGAGGCGGGGTTTCACCGCCGCCCGATCCGGATTCGACCCTTCCCCGATCATGAGCCTTCGATCAGCGATCTTGTGCTTGCCTACGCTGTAGAGGAGGAAGCAGGGGAGGATCCGAGTCGACTGCAACGACGCGGATACTCGATCGAGCCGGCCCCGTGGGGCGTGTTCGACCAGGGCCAGCCCGTCTACGTGTATTTTGAGTCGTATAACGAAGCGGCCAGTGCCGAGCACCCTTTTGGGTACCAGATCGAGGCGCTCTTGACGCCCTACAAGGACGTAGATGATCTTTCGCGTGCTGCCGAGAAGGCGTTTCGGAGTCGCCGTCGGCGTGGCGTGTCAGTGCAATATGCCGGCGAGGCTCGCAGTCGCGTCGAGCCACAGTACCTGATTCTCGATACGAAAGAAGCGAAAAAGGGGACCTACCTTGTCGGATTGCGTTTAATCGACGAGACCGCCGGGCATGAGTCGTTTGCCGGCAGAGTCGTGATTCTTGAATAGTGACCATTCACCTTGCTTGTGACAATGGCGATTAGAGATTCTTTAGGATGGCGGCGCAAGCTGCGCCTGTCGGCACTGGCAGTGCTCGTCGCACTGAGTTATCCGGTGCTCGGACAGGAGTCAGACCTTATGACCGATGGCATTCTGGCGTTCCGGGAGGACCGGTTTGCTGACGCCGCTCAAGCTTTTGAGCAGGCGGTCGGTCTGAATCCGGACAACGCCGAGGCGCATTTCCTGCTGGCTCGTGTGTACTTCGAGACCCCGCTTCGAGACGTCAAGCGGGCCGGGAAGGAGCTCGACCGCGCGCTCGAGATCGATCCGGAAAACGTGCAGTACCTCGTTGCGCGGCTGGAGCAGCTTCGGGTGGAGGCGAATAACTTCTTTGTCGAAAAGATTCGCGAAAGCAAGCGGATCAGGCTCGCTCTCAAGATACTGTCGATGGATTCAACGAACGCCTTCGCGCACGAGGAGATGGGTCTGCTTCACATTCGTGATTTCTGGCGCTACCGGAACGCTGTCTCGATTCCGAAGCTGGCATTCGTCAACCCGGACTATGAACGGGCTATCCCCGAGGCGAACGAATTCGACGCCGGCGACTTCGAGCCCGGCTCTGCGCCTGGCGCCCCGGTTACCTTCAATCCGACCAACCCCATCCGGCCTTACTCCGATTTTGACGCAAACATCTTTAACCTCGACGACGAGTTCAATCTGGACAGGTTCGCCAGTCAGGGCGTTGCGATTCAGGATCTGAGCAAGCGAGCCGACCGTGCCTATGCACGCGCCGTTTTGCATCTTGAGAAGTCGCTCGAGTCGGACCCCAGGCGGCGCACCGTGTATGAGAACCTGCTCCGCGTTCACGTGCTGCGTGACGAACCAATGAAAGCGCTGGGGCTGCTTGACCGGATGTTTCAGTACTTCCCGGAGGATGCGTTCCTGTGGATGAATCTCGGGTACGCCCACTATCGGTCCGGCAATTCGTCTGCCGCTGCCGTGAGCTTCAAAAGGGCCCTCGAGGTCATGTCGGACGAAGAGCGAAGTGTCTTTGAGACGCTCGACTTCATCCTTCCCGAAGACGAGCGGCGTTTGTATCGCGAGGATCCAGCCGGGTATTCGTCCAGGTTCTGGACGAGCAAGGACCCCCGATACCTGACGCCATACAACGAGAGGCGTCTGGAGCATCAGGCAAGGATCGTGTACGCCGACCTGCTGTACGCAGCACCTGATGTCAAGAAACGTGGTTGGGAAACCGACCGCGGCAGGATTCTAATCAGGTACGGACAGCCACAGGCGGATGTAACGTGGACGGCAACGGGGAGCGTGAACGACAGGATGGTGATCTCGACAGCCGTCCTTGGGACCATGGACGTCACCGATTTCTCTGCCGATCTTGTAGAAGACGCTAACCGGTACAACATCTGGGAATACGGTGAATTCCGTTTTGTGTTTGAGGACCCGTTCAACAACGGAAGATTCCGATTCTACAGTCCGCCCGCCGATGCCATCTCGAACGGACGGGTCGACCAGGCGTGGGTCAATGACTATCAGATCAAGTCAAAGGAGATCTTCCGCAAGCATCCTGACCTCTACGAATACACACCACCGGGGCGACAGGTCGACATCCCGTTCCTGGTGTCGTCGTTCCGCGGAATGGAAGGGACGACGGCGGATGTATACGTCCAGTATGGAATTCCTGTTACCGAGTACGATCAGAACGAAAACCTGGTCGAAGTGACGGCGAATGTCGGAACGTTCTTGATTAACGACAGCCGAGATCTGGTCGTCGAGCGCCGCAAGACCCTGTACGGTTTGAACACAGCCCAGATCGTGGGCTTCGACGATCTCAATCTGTGGGTGTCATCGGAGCGCGTCTCGTCGCCGAGTGGCGCGCACGAAGTCTCGATGGAGTTCGAGACCGCCTCCGGAGGCACGGTAGCGGTGCAGCGTCGCAGAGTGACGATTCCTGATTTCAACAGGGATGGCCTGCTGGTGAGTGATATCATGCTGAGTTATCGCGTCGAGGAAACGCCCGACGGGCAACCCCTGGGCGGCGCCGACATTGTTCGGAACACCCTGTCGATCATGCCTGCGCCGTGGAGCGTCTTCAGCGTCCAGCAGCCACTCTACCTCTATTTCGAGGTGTACAATCTTGTACTCGGGGCCGATAATCGGACTGATTTCGAAGTGGAAGCGACGCTTTCACCCAAGGATGATCGCAAGGGTCTTGGCGGCTTCGTCAAGGGGATCTTCGGTGGCGGCGACAAGGGCGTCTCGATTACGACTCCGGTCACGGGGTCAACGCCCGACGACAACCAGTATCTGATTCTGGATGCAACCAGTCAGGAACCGGGCGTCTACACACTTCGAGTGAGGGTGCGCGACCAGTTGACAGGCAAGACGGCCGAACGGACGACCGATCTCTTCCTGCAATAGGCCTCGCTCGTTTTACTACCGAACGGCGTCCTGCACCCGCTGATTCATGGCGGCGACTTTGTCGAGCATCGCGGCCTTGTAGTCCATGAACCGGTCAAGCAGTTCGGGCTGTCCCGTGCCGATGATCTGGACAGCAAGCAAGGCAGCATTCTTCGCCCCGCCGATAGCAACGGATGCGACCGGTACTCCGCTCGGCATCTGCACGATGGATAGAAGCGAGTCGAGTCCTCCAAGGTTCTTGGTAGGCACCGGCACGCCGATTACCGGAAGCGGTGTAAACGCCGCGATCACCCCGCCCAGGTGGGCTGCGCCACCGGCGCCCGCGATAAAGACCTTGACACCGCGGTCGCGGGCGTCTGCGGCATACTGCGCCGTCTCCTCGGGCGTTCGATGGGCCGACAGAACGCGGATGTCGAACGAGATGCCAAACTCCTCAAGGATGTCGACAGCGCCCTGCATCACCGGCAGGTCGGACTCGCTGCCCATCAGTATCGCGACGAGGGGATTTTCCTTATTCATGGTCGATGTGTTCTGTTTTGCTTTTGAGAAAGTCAGGGTCGTCGATGAGGTGTTCGACCGCTGCTAGGGCGTGCCCGCCTTGTCGGAGTTGAGCAGGGCATCCAGTTCGTATTCGTCCGCAACAAGAACCTGTCGGGCCTTGGATCCTTCGAACGGCCCGACGATTCCGGCGTCCTCCAGCTGATCGACGATTCGGGCAGCTCGCGAGTAGCCAACAGACAGTTTTCGCTGAAGCAGAGATACCGATCCCTGCTGGCTTCGGACAATCACGCGGGCGGCGTCCTGGAAGAGGTCGTCGCGCTCGGCTGCTCCGTAGGCTCCGGCCAGTGAAGTGCCATCCGACATGTCCTCGATCGATGGGAGGATGTACGGGCCGTCTCCTCGTTGCCGTTCGATGTACAGCGTCAGCTCCTCGACTTCGTCGACCGAGACAAATGGTCCCTGGAGTCGGACAATGTTGCTCCCCAGCATGTACAGGAGGTCGCCGTTGCCCACCAGACCCTGTGCTCCATTCTGGTCCAGGATCGTGCGCGAGTCGATCTTCGAGGCCACCTGATAGGCAATCCTTGCGGGGAAATTGGCTTTGATCAGGCCCGTGATCACATCGACGGACGGTCTCTGCGTGGCAAGGATGAGATGAATGCCGACTGCCCGCGCCATCTGCGCCAGGCGGGCGATCGGTCCCTCGATGTCCTTCCCGGCCGTCATCATCAGATCGGCCAGTTCATCCACGACGACCACGATGTACGGCAGATGTCGGTGATCTCCGCCAAGGCGCCCCTGGGCGAAGCGCGCATTGTACTCCTTGATGCCGCGGACCTGCGCATCGGACAGCAAATCATATCGCTGCTCCATCTCCTTTTCGCAGCTCTTGAGCGTTCCCAGCGCCTGATACACATCGGTGATGATCGGGTCGATTGACTCCTCGGGCATCGCGAGGTAGTGGTCGATGATTCGTGCGTACTGCTGCAGCTCGATCTTCTTGGGATCGATCATTACGAACTTCAGGTTGGCCGGGTGGCATGCATAGAGCAGGCCCGCGATGCACGCATTGAGTCCTACGGACTTACCGGAACCCGTCGCGCCGGCGATCAGCAGGTGCGGCATCATGGCGAGGTCCTTGATGAACACTTCGCCCTCGATGGACTTCCCGAGAATGAGAGGCAGTTCCATCCGAGCCGTGCTGAACTTCGTCGTTCCGATCAACTCACGAACGCGCACGAGTTCACGATGCCGGTTCGGTATCTCTACCCCGATCGCTGATTTGCCGGGAATGGGCGCGATCATGCGGATGCCCTTTGCGGCCATGGCCATCGCGAGGTCATCCTCCAACGCCGTGATCCGGCTGATCTTGACGCCTGGCGCAGGGGTGAGTTCGTACAACGTCACGGTAGGGCCGACGATCGCCTTGATGTTCGTTATCTCGATGTTGTACGTAGCCAGCTTGTCGAGAAGAATGCCTTTGTTTTCCTCGAGCTCGTCGTAGTCAATACGTACTTCGCCGGAATCCGGAGAATCGAGGAAATCCAGCGGCGGCATCCGATACTGGCGATCCTCTGCCGGCTTTCCGATCGGTCGATCAACACGGTCGGTGCGTTCTTCCTCCTTACGGAGTTCGATCTTCAATTCGAGGTCGTCACCTGCGGCCTCCGGCAAGGACGGCGGGGTAGGTGCCACACCTGTTCCGGCCGCTGCAGGGACGGCCCGTACGGACGGTGCGGTCTCCAGCGTCCTGTCGTCTTTCGGACGCGGTTCAAAAATGCGTGCCTGCGAAACCCGATGGTCCGCCTTCTTTTTCTCCTTCGCCAGCACCGCGGGCGCCGTCTCAAGAATCTTCTTCTGTTCGTCCTTTCGGATCTTTTCGCGCTCGGTCTTCTGTTCCGTTAGCAGCTCGCGCCTCGCCTGTCGGTGGGCCTTGTTGCGGGCCGTCCAATCCTTGTATGCCTCTTTCATCGCGAAAATCCCATCCTCGATGCGATCCATCGATTTCTGGATATCACGATCGACCATAAGCAGGATGACGACCGCCAGACTGAGGACCTGGAGGATGAGCGCGCCGAAGGTGCCGAAAACGCGAATCATCCAGTCGGCCGTGCCGAGACCCCAGCGACCGCTCCACAGATCCGTGTCGAGTTCGGCAGGAGGCTGCGCCAGCCATCCGAAGATCGCTGCGACGACAAAGGCACCAATGAAGATGAGTAGTGCCAGCGTTGGAAAGTAGGCCGGCCTTCGGTGCCGGAAGTTCAGGTAACCCCACGCGAACAGCAGGCCCGGCACAACGATGACCATGTAACCGAGCAGATTGAATACCAGCCCGTGGGCAATCCACGCACCGATCAGTCCGAGGAAGTTCTCTGCTCGATTCTCACCGGGATTCAGCGCTTCACGGATCGAGAAATTCCGTGCGAGGTTCTGATCGTATTCGCTGTAGCTGATAACAGCGAATGCGACAAGCACGGACAGGACCATCAGGATGAGCCCCAGGACCTCTCTTTTACGCTCGGCGGATACGAGGCCGCGTTCTTCCTTGGCTTGAGACGGCTTTCGTCTGTTGTTGGCAGGGGTGGACTTCATGGGTTCGGGATAAACCACGCGCCTGTGGGGGCAGGACGTTCGCGGTTGAAAAGTACGGCAGTTTGGGGGCGTAGTCCAGAGAACCCCTCCTGCTTCCTACGTCGCAACGGCCGACACCGTACGCGACACAAGCTGACTGTCCAAATAGTACGGTAAAACGGGGACAGTATTTATAGAACCGCAGAAGTCCACGTCTGCCATTCGATCCATGGCTGCGAGGCGTTTTCCGTGCCGGGAGCGTCGTACGGCGCCCGCTACGTCTGCTCGCTCGTTCTGATACAGCGTGAAGGCAATGTGCGCGGTGTCGGTCGAACTCTCCGGCTCGGTGCCATCCCAGAGTTCGCTCAGCAGCATCCCGGCGCAAAGCGTGTCTTCCAGGGAGACGCGGTTGCGCCAGCCGGCGCATACGATCACGAGATCGAGATCCGCCTCTCGTATGAAATCAACCACAACCCCGGCGTTGACGAAAGCTCCCACAATCAGATGCTCCGCGTGCCTGACTCTCCGAATGGATGGCGTGCCGTTCGTGGTATTCAGGATAAGCGTCTTGCCCAGGACCTTCTCCCGGGTGTACTCCAGCGGCGA
Organism: Rhodothermales bacterium; assembly: GCA_013002345.1. NCBI lineage: Bacteria > Pseudomonadati > Rhodothermota > Rhodothermia > Rhodothermales > Rhodothermales bacterium. Next base: position 7,838 of record JABDKH010000164.1, on the reverse strand, counting down.
GTTTCCGAATCGATAGCCTTCAATCATCAGACCAGACCGTTCACCTCCCAGAAGGCATGACTCCGGGTCGAGATTGGCAGCGAGGGTGCTTGCTTCGCCCATGTCCGCCGCCGGCACGACGGCCCGAGCGCCATTCATCAAAGCGCCGGCGATGGTTGTGCTCGTTCGGAGGACGTCTATCACGACGACCGTGTGATCCCGGATGTCGTTCTCGGCAACGTTGTCTCCTGTGAGAAAAACTTCAACCTGCATGTCGGTCGACGGGACGGTGTTTGAAACTGATGTTCAGCCTGTCTTGTGGAGCGGCGGCTTCGCAACGGTCGCCTTCAGCGAACGGGATCGGACAACCACGCGGATATCCGATCCGGGAGTCGTGAATTCAGGTCGGTTGGTCACATAGCCCAGACCGATCCCGCACCCGAGCACGGGAGACTGGCTGCCGCTCGTCACGACGCCTACGACCGTTCCGTCGGGATCTGCCAGGTCGTATCCCTGTCGCGGAATTCCCCGGTCCACCATCTTGAACGCAACCAGTTTTCGGGGCGGTCCATCCGACTTGACCTCGACAATTGGATCCCGACCGATGAAATCTCCCTTGTCTGGCTTGGTGATCCAGCCCAGGCCGGCTTCGATCGGATTCGTCTCTTTCGTAATGTCGTTTCCGTACAGGCAAAACCCGGCCTCGAGACGAAGGGTGTCACGTGCTCCAAGCCCCGCCGGCATCAGTCCTTCGTCCTTGCCTGCCTCGAGGATGGCATCCCACACGGCTCCGGCCCGATCGGGATCACAGTAGATTTCGAGTCCGGGCTCTCCCGTGTAACCTGTGCCAGAAAGGATTGCATGATCGCAACCGAAGAAGGCCCCGGACGGTGCACTCAAGAAGTGATAGAACTTGATATCCGAAACGGGAAGGTCGGTCAGACCCTGCACGATGCCCGTCGCCAGCGGACCCTGTACCGCGATCAGGGCTACGCGGTCGGAGACATCTTCGATATCCGCTCCGACCCCGTTGTGCAGTTCGATCCAGTCAAAGTCCTTTTCGATATTCGACGCGTTGACCACCATCATGTAGTCGTCATCGGCAAGTCGGTAGACTATCAGGTCGTCTACGATGCCGCCGTCGGGGTAGCACATGACCGTGTACATGGCTCTGCCGTCGTACATCTTTGAGACGTCGTTTGTGACCAGTCCCTGGATCAGGTCGAACGCCTTCGGGCCACGGATCCGAAATTCACCCATGTGACTGACGTCAAACATTCCTGCCGCCGTGCGGACCGCCGTGTGTTCGTCTACAATCCCGGAATACTGAACGGGCATGTCATAACCGGCGAACGCCATCATGCGGGCACCCAGTGCGAGGTGTCGATCGTGGAGTGCGGTCTTTCTGGTGTTTGTTGGTGCCATGGGACAATTCGAGGTTGTGGTTCGGCGAGGATAATACGGGCGTTTCGGTGCCCAAGCAACGAAGCTTGTGTCAAGTCAACACGGCACTGATCAGTCGAGCGTGTAGGCTGCCAGGCCGGCAGTTTTCAGCCGGTCCACGACGGACTTTGCCGTGGCTTGGTCGGCGAAACTCATGCGGAATGTGCCTCCAGTTCCTTCCCTGACTTTTAGCAGTTCCATGTCAAGGATGTTTATTTCGGCGTCAGCAAGGAGGGTCGCCACGGCTGCGATCCAGCCTGGTCGGTCGTCGGCGTGGACGTACACATCCGCAAGAGGGGAGATGAAACCCTTGGAGTCCTTTGGAATGGTCTCCCTGGTTTTCCTTGCCCGGTCAAAGGATGCGTGGAGCTCGCCGAAATCTTCTTCCAGGAGCCGGTTTCGGACGCGTTGCAGCTCCGCTGAAAAGAGAGCGAGAGCGTCCAGGATTGACCCGTGATTTGCGGCAAGGATATCCCGCCAGATGCCGGCGTCCGATCCCGCAACGCGGGTCAGATCACGAAAACCACCGGCTGCCAACTTGAGGTAGTTGGGATTCGACTCGTTCTGCCGCCCGACTGTATTCGTCAGGGCCACCGCGAGAAGTTGCGGCACGTGGCTGACGGAGGCGGCCACCTCGTCGTGCTCGCGCGGCGTCATCTCTATCGCACGAGCGCCGGTGGCTTGAATCAATGCGACGAGCTCATCATAGCGTTGGTCGTCGGTGGTGGTATCCGGCGGGCATAATACCCAGGTCGCGTTCTCAAACAGGAAGGGGCTCGCACGGTCAATTCCGCCCACCTCGGACCCCGCCATAGGATGGCCGCCAACGAACAGTGTCTCGTTTCCGATTGTCTCCAGCGCGTGCCGCACGATCGGGACCTTCACGGAGCCGACGTCGGTGACGATAGTCCCGGGCTTCAGATCGGCGGCGATCTCTGACAGCGTCGACATGATTGCAGAGAGGGGAGTCGCAAGAACGACGAGATCTGCATCGGCGACAGCCGTTGCCGTATCGTCGCTCGCGACGTCAATCGCTCCACTTGCCACGGCACGCTCCAGAACCAGCGGGTGATCGACGCCGGTGATCAGAACGTCATCCGTAACGGTACTCTTCCACGCCTTGCCGAGTGATCCTCCAACGAGGCCGACTCCGATGATGGTGATGCGTCGAATCGACATTTTATGATGATGTGTTGTGGATCGTAAACAGACCGCATGGGCGATCAATATATTACCGAACCGCCATCCACAAATCAGTCTTCCATCTGCTCATGCTCATACCGATCGGGGACGACGACCGCCATCTAAGCAGCCCCGCCGTACTCACGTATTTGCTGATCGGCGCCAACCTGCTCGTTTTCTTTCTGCTGCAACAGGGTGGCGCTTCGAATGCTTTTACGTACGGCTACAGTGTAATTCCGTACGAACTCACGAACAACGTCGATCTCGTCACGCCGCAGGGGCTGTCTGCAGCCGAACCGAACATCACAGTTGACCAGGCACCCGGGCCGACTCCGATCTATCTGACCGTATTGTCGTCGATGTTTATGCACGGTGGCTACCTCCATCTGTTCGGTAATCTGTTGTATCTCTGGATATTCGGTGACAACATCGAGCATCGTTTTGGACGCGGAGCGTTTCTGCTCCTGTACTTCGCCAGCGGAATCGCCGGCACGATTGTGCAGGTCGCCCTCGCGCCGGACAGTGTGATTCCGAATCTGGGCGCATCGGGTGCCATTTCCGGAGTGATGGGTGCCTATCTGATGCTCTTTCCGCGGAACCGGGTGCAAGCGCTATTCTTCTTCATCGTGGTTTCCGTTCCCGCCGTCCTGGTCATCGGGTTATGGATCGTGATGCAGATCTTCGAGGGCTTCGGCTCACTCGGTTCGGCGGGACTGACCGGTGGTGTTGCTTACGGTGCACATGTGGGCGGCTTTTTCGCCGGCGCGATTCTCGCTACCGTCATGCGGCGCGTGATCAAAGAAGAGCGTGCCTCGGTCCTGAAAGTGGTGTCCGTCCCGAAGCGGCGACGCGGCAGAGGTTAATGACGAAGCCCTGCCGGCATTGCCGACAGGGCCTCATAGCTTCCGAAGAATTCCCGACCGAGCTGGGGGCCTACTCCTTGGCTCGCTCCTCCTCCTCGGTAGGCGTTTCCGTTGCCGGATCGTCGGACTCGCCGTTCGCTTCCTCAGCAGTCGTGTCGGCCGGCTTCTTTCCCTTCTTCGTCTTAAACGTCAACTCTTTCGGTTGCTTTGCTGAGTAGCTGATCGTGATAGTATCTCCGGATCCCAGGTCGTGCCCCAGAATGGCCTCTGCCATCGGGTCTTCGATATACTTTTGGATCGCCCTTCGAAGCGGTCTTGCTCCAAATTTCGGGTCGTAGCCTTTCTCGAGCAGAAACTCCTTTGCAGGTTTCGTCAGTTCGACCGTGATGCCGATGGCGCCGGCGCGGCCGAACAGCTCAGCAGCCATCAAGTCGATGATGTCAAAGATGTGCTTCTTCTCGAGCGGATGAAACACAATCACGTCGTCGATTCGATTGAGGAACTCCGGATTGAAAACTCTCTTAAGCGCGTCTTCGACCGTGCTCTTGAGGGTCTGGTAGTCAAAGTCTATATCGCTTTGCGAAAAGCCGATACCCTTGCCGAGATTCTTCAGGTCACGTGCTCCGATGTTCGACGTCATGATGATGATCGTATTGCGGAAGTCAACCCGTCTGCCGAGTCCATCCGTAAGTATCCCGTCGTCAAGCACCTGTAGCAGGATATTGAAGACGTCCGGATGCGCCTTCTCGATCTCATCGAGCAGGACAACTGAATACGGCTTGCGCCGGACCTTCTCAGTCAGCTGGCCGCCCTCTTCATAGCCAACGTATCCTGGCGGCGCGCCGACAAGGCGACTCACGGCGAATTTCTCCATGTACTCGCTCATGTCGACACGGATGAGTGCATCCTGCGAGTCGAACAGGTACTCCGTGAGCACCTTGGCGAGCTCGGTCTTTCCGACGCCCGTCGGACCGAGAAAGATGAATGACCCGATCGGTCGCTTCGGATCCTTGAGACCTGCCCGTGTTCGCCGGATAGCTTTGGCAAGCTTCTGGATGGGTTCGTCCTGTCCGATGACGCGCTTCTTGACCTCGTCCTCCATGCGCAGCAGTTTCTTGCTTTCCGGCTCGGAGATTCGGTCGACGGGGATACCGGTCATCATCGCGACGACTTCGGAGATATCCTTCACCGTGACGTCGTGTACTTCAGACTCGGCCTTGCGCTCCCATTCGGCCTTGGCAGCTTCAAGTCCGTCCTGAAGCTTTTTCTCCCTGTCGCGGAGGCGGGCCGCCTCCTCGAAGCGCTGACTCTTGACGACGCGGTTCTTTTCCTCGCGTACTTCCTCTATCTCTTCCTCGAACTGAACGATTTCCGGTGGTACGCGGATATTTCCGATATGCACGCGCGCGCCGGCTTCGTCCATCACGTCGATGGCCTTGTCGGGTAGATAGCGATCCGTGATGTAGCGTTCCGACAACTTGACAGCGAGGTCCAGACCGTCATCCGTATAGCGGACGTTGTGATGCTCTTCGTACTTGTCCTTGATGTTGCGGAGGATCTCGATAGTCTCTTCCGCGGTCGACGGATCGACGAGAATTTTCTGGAAGCGTCGGTCGAGCGCACCATCCTTCTCGATGTACTGCCGGTATTCGTCCAGTGTCGTTGCACCGATGCACTGGATCTCACCACGAGCGAGTGCAGGCTTGAACATGTTGGAGGCGTCGAGACTTCCCGATGCGCCACCGGCCCCGACGATCGTGTGCAGCTCGTCGATAAAGAGGATCACTTCCGGACTCTTCTCGAGTTCGTTCATGACCGCCTTCATGCGCTCCTCGAACTGTCCGCGATACTTCGTGCCAGCGACGAGGGCGGCGAGGTCAAGCGTCACGATGCGCTTATCGTAGAGGACGCGGCTCACCTTGCGCTGAATGATGCGCATGGCGAGGCCCTCGGCGATTGCTGTCTTTCCGACCCCGGGTTCTCCGATCAGAACGGGGTTGTTCTTCTTGCGCCGGCTCAGCACCTGCGCGACTCGCTCGATCTCGCGCTGCCTTCCGACAACCGGATCCAGTTTGCCTTCCTCGGCCAGCTTGGTGAGATCGCGGCCGAAGTTGTCCAGTACGGGAGTCTTGCTTTTTTCCATTTTGCCTCGCTCTTTCTGGCCACCTGACGAAGAGCGACCGGTGGAGGAGCCGCTACTTCTTGAACCGCTTTTTCCGCTGATGATCGAATCGAGTTCCGCGCGGACGGCGTCATACGTGATCGAAAAGCCCTGCTGCAGAATCTGAGCCGCAATGTTCTCGTCGTCGCGCAGAAGACTTAACAGCAGGTGCTCCGTACCGATGACGTCGCTCTTGTACAGTTTGGCTTCGAGGTACGTGATCTTCAGGACTTTTTCGGCCTGCTTGGTCAGTGGGATGTTACCGACCGTCAGGGTGCCGCCCGTGCTCCGGACGGTATCCTCGACGGCCTTCTTCAGTTTGGGGAGGTCGCAACCGAGGTTCCGCAGGATCTTGACCGCGATCCCTTCGCCTTCGCGGATGATTCCGAGCAGCAGGTGCTCGGTACCGATGTAGTCGTGGCCCAGCCGGATTGCCTCCTCTCGGCTAAACGAGATCACGTCGCGGACCCTGTTCGAGAAGTTACCTTCCATGTTTAGCTAGACCAGCATTGGTTTAATCAGCCCTTCTTCGCAATAATGGCTTTTGAGAAGTCTACGCTGAATGTTCTCCAGAATCAATTAGCGAAATTTATGCCGCACCCGACCGTAATGTCGGTTCCGTCGTCCGGACGGTGCCGTGCGCGCAGTGAACGGCTTTCGCCGCTGCCGCATTTTCAACTCCCCGGCAAAGTGTCAGCAACGGTGGGTTACGCCGTCCACCGGGGGCTACACACCAAAACTGGAACCGCATCCGCACGAGCTTGCCGCGCTGGGATTGTCGAACGTAAAGCCGCGTGCGTCCAGCCCATCGTGATAATCGACCGTGGTCCCCATCAGGTACAGACCATGTCGTTTATCAAGATAAAGCACGATGTCATCGACCAAAAACGTCAGGTCGTGTTCCCGCTTCTTGTCAAAGCCCAGGACATAGCTCATTCCCGAACATCCGCCTCCACGTACGCCCACACGCAGTCCGAAACCGTCCGGAATCTTCTTCGTGCTCATGATCGACTTGATTTCCTCGGCAGCGCGAGGTGACAAGGCAATGGGCGCCTTCGCCGTATCCGTGGCTACTTCAGTCATCGTTTCCAAACTGCTTCCGTTAATTCGTGCGCTGGACGTTCCAGGGACGTCGCTCGTGCTGTGTACCAGCGCTTGCAACGAGTTTTTACAGCCGCTGTTCCGACATGGACGGGGTGTGAAAAATGCTCGCACACGGTTTCGTGGTATCGGCAGGCAACGCCTCAGTTGAAACCGCGAACCGCTATGACAGCCGCTTTGTGAAGCTCCGTGTGGCCCGCATGGGCGTCCGTAGCCTCCAGGAAAACAATGTAAATGCCGGTCGAGACGGGGTCGCCTCGATCGTCCATTCCATCCCAGATCATAGATCCTTCCGAGGCCGTTGCTCGTCCTCGTGTCAGGTGCCGCACGGTCCGACCCATGGAGTCGTACACGGTCACTCGAATTAGCGGTCGCTCAGTTCGAAGGCGATAAGTGATCACGGTATGATCTCGATCCCCGTCTGGATCGTGTCCGAACGGAGACGGTGAGACCTCAACTGACTTCCGTGTTGCCGTCTCGTCCGGTGATTCGTTTGCCGCCACGGAGTTTCGCTGCCCAGGCGTACCGCCCAAAGGATCTACCGAGGAGGTCCATGTGGAGCGCTCGCTTGCATGAGCCAGAGGACTGATTCGTTCGAGCGACACGCCACGCGATTCGGCGATATGAGGATGGTGCCAGTCGGGGTCGTAGGCCGCGGAATCGATCTCTTCGTCGTCGCACCAGAGGCGAATCCGGGACCCGTCGTTGCGAAGACCGAGTGACCCACTGCCGAGAGGTCGAATTTGATCGCCGGTGATCCGGGCAAGAAGGGACTCTGCAAAAGTCGACGTCTTGTGATCAACAATCACCGCGTACTCCAGCGGACCGATCCCCGACGACATCGCAGCGACAGGCATCGTGTCGAACTGGCCGTCCTCGTTCTCCGGTCCACGCAGAGAGCACGGGTTGACGGACACCGGATCGGGCGACAGGTTTCGGATTTCGACGTACTCAGCCTGGTCGGGGAGGCCATCGTACTCATCGATACGCGGCTCGAACATGATCTCATTGATAATGAGCTCGCCGGGACGCGGAAGGAGGTGAACCGCCGAGTTAGTTTCGACACGCAGGTTGCCGGATGCATCTGCAATCTGGCTGGCCCGAAGCGT
>JABDKH010000163.1 GCA_013002345.1 Rhodothermales bacterium | reverse complement strand
CAGCCCGACCCACTCTCGCCAGCCGATGACAGGCAAAATGCGTTTTGGACTTTTTACCATGCAGGGTGGCAGCCGCCTCCACACGGGCGAGGAAGACACCGTGTGTCGGCGTGCTGATCGGCGTTACCCATTTATCCTGCAATTTGATGGCTTGACGGGGTGGAAGTCCAGCGGCTGAGCCCTGATCGTTAGTTCTTGCTGTCGTGCACCCGGAATTGGAATATACCGCGCCGAAATCGATCCCGGCATTTATGTCGCGATCGATCTTTTTCGTAACGATGTTGTTCGGGTTCCCGGGGTAAGACCCTGGCAAAGCTCCTTCGAGTTTCAAGATCACATCCTGAACAGAGAGAATCAGAAGGGCGTATCGTACGTTTCACGGGCGTGGGGCTGTCACAACAGAACCGATCGATTTCCGCACGCGCACTGATGGGAGGTTTATTCGTGAGATCTCTTTCGCATCTTGTTTCTTGCGCGATCCTGCTTGCCTGTGGAAGCTGCACGGACGTGCGCTCGACGTCTCCCGTCGAAGACGACGTGACGGACGGTGGCTCGTGCCGCGTGGGCATGGAGCAGGTCGACGGTTTCTGTGTCGACAAATGGGAGGCTCATCTCCAGGGCCGGTCGCCTTATGACGTTCCGGTCGACGGCGTGGCTGCTACCGCGCAGGGCGTAGTACCTCAGGGATACATCAGCGGCAGTGTGGCTGATGCGGCGTGTCGGCGGGCGGGCAAGCGGCTGTGCACGAGCGACGAGTGGCTTCGCACATGTCGCGGTCCTGCGAACACGACATACCCATACGGTGACGTTTACGAGCCGGGCGCCTGCAATGAGGGGCGCGCCTCGCATCCGGTTGTCGAACTCTTCGGCGACGATGTAAACTGGTCGAGTACGCAGATGAACGATTCGCGCCTGAATCAGCTTCCCAACTCGCTGGACTCGACGGGGAGCAATCCGGCCTGCGTGTCGGCCGAGGGGGTGTTCGATCTGCACGGCAATCTGCACGAGTGGGTGGCGGATGCGGATGGGACTTTCCGCGGCGGTTTCTACGTAGATGCCGAGATCAACGGGGCAGGTTGCCTGTATCGCACCACCGCCCACAGTCTCACCTATCACGACTACTCGACCGGTTTCCGGTGCTGCGCGGATCCGGAGTGATGATGATGTTGCCGTGCACGGTCAGTTTTGCCCGTACCGCGATAGTCTATAGCTCATCGATCCAGGAGGGGACCGCCAACGAACGAAATAGGTGCCGGTTGTGGTACTCGTCCAGACTCTCATGATTCGGAGGACCATGATCGCGTTCGCATGTTCACGCGTTTAAGTTTCTCGCGTGAGACGCGATCTTGGTGATTCACTGTGATCCACATTACCGAGACCTTTTATGCCTCTGCTTCGTGTATTCGCCATCTCCGCACTCGCTTTCATTGTCGCCTGCGACAGCTCCGACTCGTCCGATGTTGAATTGGGTGACGTACCCGCCGACCTCGTCGGAACGTGGGTCGCGACGTCCCTGATGGTCGCCGGCTCGGATCTGATGTCCCAGGGCACAACGTTTGAGATCACGTTCACGGCTGATAACAACTATTCCTTCACCGCAGCCAACGCGCCCCAGGATCTCTTCTGCGATCTGGCCACAGCCTGCACGAGCGGTGGCGTATTTGCGATTCAGGGCCAGACGTTCATTTTCGATGCGGACGAGTCTGATCCGGATGATCGGACGGAGCTGGCGGTTATGACGCTAACGGCGACAGCCTTCGTTCTGGCCGGCAATATCGACTCGGAAGCCATCCAGTTCGTATTCGCCCGGCAATAGACGACCCGCCGCCTCAGCGGTGCGTCGGAGTGGCCGGGAAGGAACGTTCGATAGGTCGTTCCTGGGTCTGCCTGAACGACATTCTATGGACCAATAGAGTCGGGAAAGAGCTATCTCTAGCCGCGTGAAAGGCTGAGTTGACGTAGACTGAGATTTCCACTTACGACGGGTAACGCCCCGGCCTGCAGTTGCAGGTCGGGGTTTTTCGCTGTAATGGAGTTCGTGTAATGGCTGCCGGTAGCAATCTCGCCTCTCACAAGCGGCCGAGTCCTTTCGGCGCTACCGGGTTGGCGACTAAGAGGAATTCTCCGGCAAGTCACCACGGCCGACGCCAAGCGCGTTTGTCCGGACATTTGTCCGGTTTGTCAGGGCCGGTGGTTTGTAGGCTACATGGCGGGAACGAACCCTGGGGTGTCGCCATGTGGCATGCCGGAACTGCGTTTGTCGTTTTTGCTCCTTACGGGTTGTGGAACAGGCACGCAGTCATAGATGCGAGTTGGACCAATGATTCGATCCATCAACGAATCCTCGCGTCGGCCGAACCACGTCAAGACATCCGGTGCTGGACCTCAACGCACAGGAGGAACGAGACATGAACGTGCTTCTTATCTACCCGGATACCGATCCACTTTCGATCATACCAGACGGCCTCATCAACATCGAACCGCTAGGACTCGAATACCTGGCGGGCAATCTGCAAGATCACGATGTCACCATTCTCGATCTCAAGGTCGAGAAGCGCTGGCAAAGGGTGGTTGATCAAGGACGGCCGGACGTGGTCGGAATCTCGGGAACCGTTGTCCACACCAGCCGCATGCTCGCGATCCTGGACTACGTGAAACACGTTCATGCCACCGCCGTGACGGTCGTCGGCGGTCCGCATGCCACACTCGTGCCGGACGATTTCGCCGCTCCGCAGGTTGATGTCCTTATCGCCGGGCAGAATCCAATCGCTTTTCGCCGTCTTGTCGAGGCCGTAGATATGGGACGGGCGTTTGATGGAATCGAGGGTCTGATGTTGCGATCGGGAGATGGGTGGAAGTCGACGGCACCGGTCCGTGCCTTCAAGGATCTGGATCATCTTCCCATGCCACGACGCGATCTGACGTCGCGCTTCCGGTCCAGGTATCGCCACCTCGTCTGGAAGCCTGTGGCCCTGATGATTACGTCCGTGGGATGCCCTTATGGATGCAATTTCTGTCCGTGCCCGGTGTTGACCGACCGTCGCGTACTGCGACGTTCTCCCGACGCGGTACTGCAGGAGCTTCTCGAAATTGACGAGCCGTACGTGTATATCGGCGACGACAATCTGTTTTTCGATTATGGTCATGCCTCCCGAATCGCCGACCTGGTTAAACACTCGAGACTCGACAAACAGTTTTACGTGCTCAGCCGCGTGGACAGCATTCTGCGACATCCGGACATTGTCGAGAAGTGGGCGGAGATTGGTCTCAAGAAGGTATTTCTCGGACTGGAGTCGCCAGATGACGCGGAGCTCAAATCCCTCAACAAGAAAGGCTCCGTGTCGGAGAATGGCCAGGCGATAGAGATCCTGCATGCGAATGGTGTAGATCCGCTGGGTGCTTTCATCATCAGGCCGGAATACACGCGAGCAGATTTCGATCGCGTCCTGGAGTACATGGATCGGATGGGCATCTACTACTTCGAATTCACAGTCTTGACTCCACTACCCGGGACGCCGTTTCACGATGAGGTTCGTGACGATATTCTTTCGCACGATACGCGGCTGTACGACCTGGCTCACAGCCTATTCCCGACGCGCCTGCCGACCGATGAATTCTATCGAGAGTACCGTCGGCTGCATCGGCGCTCGGCGTCCCTTACGAGAGCACTGCGTATCAAACCAGCCGTTTCACCGTTCAGGAGTTTCTCGTATCTCCGGATGGCGCCGCACCTTGGCGGCCTCTTTGTTTCGGCACGCAAGGCGTATCGGGATTTGAGCAAGCTGGACGAGTTCAAGCCGGGGGCAACGCAGAGGCAGTTCGTTAACTGACTGGCGCGTGTTGGCCGGCGACAACGATGGCCGCAGAATTTGAGATCGCGGCACTCGCGAAGACTGATCTGGACGTCACGGTCCGGAAGTAGGTAAAGCACAACGAAACCGAACATTGTGGATCTCGTGGGTCCGATAGGTGAAGCCGGAGGTGCGCCGGCATGGTTCTACTGCCGCTGGTGGGTGGTATCCTCGCCCGGCGTATCCAGTATCTTAGCTGCACAACGAAGAAAGACATACGCAATGGCGGCCACGGCAGCAAGGATGACGAATTCTCCGGCCACCACGCCGAGATTCCCCGAACTCGGACTGATCGTGCCGTCAACGACTCCTAAGAGGTGACGGAACGGAGCTACGAGTGGGAAGCCTGATTCGACAATCACGATGGCCAGAAGCACTAGCCAGCCACTAACGAGGAGTTTCATCTCAGCTGTCGGAGTGCGTGAGGGGGCCTGCACTTTCTCGATGTCGCAGGAACGTTTCAGGTGCTACGATATTGTCAGCATGCAGGCTCTGTAGAGAGTTTGCGCGCAGACTTTCTTTGAAGGCATTCGGGGTCAGGGGCTCTTTGTTCGAATTGCCGTTCGTTGCTGTTGGACTGCCATCTCGCTTTTCATTCATTCGCAGGATATGAACGACAGACAACGACTAATCACGGCGACGTTCATCGTGGCATTCTTCGTAGCTGCATTCTTTTACGTGCCGTGGCAACGTGACGATGCAAACGGTATTCGATACGCGCCTTTCTACAGAAATCCTATCACTCTGAATTCGACTTTGAGTGGGCCGGATAGATTCGTCTATGTGAAAGGCAGCCGATTCTACAGTCTGTACTTCCTGCAGCTAATCGGAATTGCAGGGACCGGACGCATGCTCTTCTGGCTTGCACGAACGAAGGACTAATCGGCCGCAAGCAAAGCCCCGTGTACGATCGTTGGTGAGTATTGGGTGTCGCTGAAGGCAGCCAGGCAGCGCGACCTATCTCTCAAGGTGGTCTGGCACACCTCTCTGATACAGGCCAGGCCCGGGGGAATGCACCCGTACTTGTACGTGACGTTGTACCTCTACAATGCAGAAGTGCGCGAAAACCATCGGAGGCACTTCTGCTCGTCAAGGCTCGGATAGCTCGCAGGCTCTCCGGGCTTTTCGTCTTTGGCGACGGGTTCGATTCTCACCTTGCCTTGCCTACTTATCGCGGTCTTCGGCGATCTAACGTTCCGGCACGACCGGCTGCGTCCAGGCCATCTCATGGCGTATGTCTCTCGCCGGGCTCGACATGTAGCGGGTCGAGCTGATCCTGGCCCGCACGAATATTTCGTCACCGGTCAGTTTGTACGTCGGGGACGTACTTTTGGACACGGCGAAGGTCACTCTGGCAGGGCCATTTGACTCGGCCGATGTTTCGGCGCTTCCGGGTCGGAGGGCCCCGATAAATTCTGTCTCGTACAGGATTTCGGGCTCCGCCTGTATTTCGATCCGAATCGATGTTCCATCGAATACAATATCGTCCAGGACGACACCCGTCGAGCTATAGAAGTCACCCGATTCCAGCGCCTCAACAATGGATTCCGCCGTGAGCTCTGGACGGGCTCGAACCATGACCCAGCCTCGACCGGGATTGGTCAACGTGGAATGCCACTCTCGATAGTGATGTGCATCGTCGACGGCAAGGCCATAGATGATGTCCTCACCGCGGGTAAGACGCTGTACGAGTATTTCGTCCCACATCACGTCCGTGGCCGGGTGATTTCTGTCGCCTGCACTATTTGCTCCTGGGTGACCATTGAAGACCTCAAAGAACTTTTCTCCTCTAAGATCAGCGATGTCGCCGGCCGTTATCGCCCAGCCGAGATTGGGATGACTGACATGCGGGATCATCGCTTGCCCCGATCGCCGCCGCTGTTCGAGGACCGCGTCGATGTTGTTCTGAAGCACTTCTCCAACAGTTCGACCATGCTGGGCGGGTATCAACTCCCTTATGTTGGTCGCGTTGATGTGGACATCGATGCTCTCAAAGTTATCAGAGATTTCCTCACTCTGTATGATCAAGAAGCGGTCTGCCTCCTCGAAAAGGGGACGGAATTCCTCCAGCGTCTTGAGCCGTACGATCAACTGCCCCGCGAGTTCAACGGACACGGCGTCGAATCGGTCTTTGTACAACCGAAAGGCGGACAATCCTTTCTTCTGAGTGGAAGCGCGAATCCACCGTGATCCCTCCGGCAGAACGTCGTGGTCGGAAAGTGCCACGAAATGGTAGCCGTTTCGCTTATACCAGTCCACGACCATTTCCGGGTAGTCGTCTCCGTCACTCCAGAGCGTGTGAGTGTGCAGATTGCCCTTCCACCATCCATCAGCAATGCGGTGCGGGTTGCTCTCACACCCTGTGCAGGCCCGAACAATTCGCATCCGGAGATGAGAATTGTGGCCACGATGGCGAGGCTGATGCGCGGATGGACGGGGACACGTTCGGGCACAGGTACGGGATGCAGATTGTGGCGAGTAAGGTGGGTGAATGCCCGGAAGGTGCCGAAGAAACGCAAATCGGGAAATAGACAGTGCCGTACAATATACCGCGAGGTCATTGAGGTCCGCCAACGACGCGCGGATTCGCGCGTTCGAGGACGGACACCACGCCCGACAAGAATATTCGCTGGCCGAGAATGCCAAGTCGATCCGGGTTCACGCCTAACGAGCGGCATCTACTTCTGCCGCCCCAGGCGAGGACTACGGAAAGACGGGGCAGATTGTGGAGGTGAGTGTTCTATCTCAAATGACAGAGGCCCGGCTTGCGATGCAGGTCAGGGTATTTGGTTTCAGGGATTCCCCGGTTGACCGACTATGCGTTGGCACCTTTCTTTTGGCCCACAAATACTGAGTGGCTCAAGCGAAAGAGTGCATCTGAACAAAGAAAGTCCTGCGCCACGCTACTGGAAGCCAGTCGTCGTAGCCATCTGCCTGGCTGTGGGCGGGATCCATTTCGTGACGGGCCCGCAGTATGGGGGTCCGTTGCCGGGGTTTGTCAATGGCTACCTGATTGATATCCTGCTTCCGTTCGCGATGTACCTGCTTCTTGGGGTTCAGAAGATTACGCTTCTTCACGGCAGGCTCCTGAGAGCCCTCCTGGTATTGGGTGTGGGAGTCCTGACCGAGACACTGCAGTACTTCGGTGTCCCGATCTTTGGGCGCACCTTTGATCCGTTGGACTTCGCCATGTTTGCGATAGGCGTCCTGGCTGCTAACCTGCTTGAGCGAGTAATCCTTTCAGACCCGTTGAGTTAGCTGGGACGAGTTTTGGCAGTATCTGCCGGCGTTGGATGTGGCGTTCTTCTGGTGTGCCAAAATGGATGGCAGACTGTGAGCCCTGAGGCTGCCGGCGCATCTCTGGGCGTCGGGCTGCGTACCTTGAAGTTGAAACCAGAGTGTCTGAAGAAAATCTGCGTATCGCCAATGTCTGTTCGTCCAGCGACTATTAGTATCATAGCGCTCGCTTTGTTCACATTCGCGACTCCACTATCCCGTGCTCAGCAGTCGGAGAATCAACTTCACATTGATCTCTCGGGGCAGTGGCAGTTCAGCGTCGGTGACGATCTCGCGTGGAAGATGCCGTCGCCCGAGGAGGGTCAGTGGACCGCCATCGACGTCCCGGGGCCTTGGGAACCGCAGGGTTTCTCGAACTACGATGGGTTCGCGTGGTACCGCCGCGCATTCAAGATCCCTGCGAGTCTGGAGGACGCGGATCTCGTACTCCACGTCGGCCGCATAGACGACGTGGATGAAGTCTTCCTGAACGGCATCTTCGTCGGTGCGACGGGCGGCATGCCGCCGGCCTACTACTCGGCATACAGCGCCTTTCGAGAATACGCTGTTCCGCGCGGGGTCCTGGATCCGGCTGGCGAAAACATCATTGCGGTCCGCGTATACGACCAGACCGGAGACGGTGGCATCATGGAAGGCCGAATCGGGATCGGAGCCCGCCCGTCCACCGAGACTGACTTTATCCGCCTCGACGGAGTCTGGTCCTTCCGAACCGGCGACAACAACTCATGGGCGGAGACCGAGATCGAAAAGCAAGGATGGTCCACTGTTACCGTGCCAGGAAACTGGGAGCCGCAGGGCTTCCGCGACTACGACGGATATGCCTGGTATCGCAAGGAGTTCTTCCTCCCCGCGCAGCCGGAGCCCGTGCCGTACGTGTTGGTCCTCGGCAAGATCGACGATGTCGATGCGACCTTCGTCAACGGCCGTGAGGTGGGAAGAACGGGTGCAATCGACAGTGGCGACATGTCGGGCGAGGACTGGCGGCGATCCCGTGAGTACCGAATACCCGCCGACGTGCTTAAGTTCGACGACTACAATGTCATCGCGGTTCGAGTTTTCGACGGGACCGGAGGCGGAGGGCTTTATGAGGGACCGCATGCGCTTTACCCCGAGGCCATTGACGAGAGCCTCTTGCGGTCGAAACTTCAGAATCTGCTGCGGCGCGTCACGGGTCGACAGCAGTAGACTGCAGTCAGCATCACGTTCTCGGTATTGCAGTCGTGCACGCGAGGACCATGTTTCTCTCGCCGATTGCGATGGTTCTCGGAGTGTGCGGATCCTCCAAGCGCCTGGCGGATTCTGTTGCCCCGACTCTGGACGAGGGCATCAGGGCCGCCAGAACGCGTCGCAGACGCCGATCAGATGGCCCGGCCCTTCTTGAGGCCGTGTGTGCAGATGTGCGTGACAGTGCATCCGAACGACCCAGGCAAAGTCAGAGGACATTGTTAAAGCCCAGAGAGCCCTGGCCGTCAGTCAAACTCGGCGCTCAAGATTCGATCGAGGATATCCAGATTGGCCCCTAAGATCACCCCGTCGCTCGCATAGAAAGCGCTGAAAGAAACATCGGTGGCAGGGCAATAACGAACGTTCGCCGTCGATCCGAAACTGTAACCCCCATGACCAAAGCAGCGGCCTACGAAGGGCTGCTCGTCGATCTGGACTCCTAGCCCGTACCAGGTGTTTTCGCCGAGGTCGGTCATCATGTCGAGAGTTTCGCTGTTGGCGAACAACTGACCGGACCCTAGAGACCTCAAGAACGTCACGAGGTCCCCAGCGGTGCTGATGATGCCCCCGACTCCGAGCGACCATCCAGCTCCAGAGAAGTCCAGGACATCGAATCGACCCCCTCCAATCGTTGCGTAGCTATGAGCAATCCCGGCCCGTTGCGATGCAGTCGAGCCGTCAAACATGAATGTGTTCACCATGCCGACGGGCGAGAGAATGCGCGCCCGCAAGGCCTCGTTGTACGATTGCCGCGTCATGTTCTCGACGACGTTCCCAAGGATGAGAAAATTGGTGTTCGAGTAATTAAACTCGGTCCCAGGTGGGAAGTCGGGCGGGCCATCCTTGACGTGCCGGAACGCCTCTAATGGCGTGTACGTGCGTGATGGGTCGGCGAGAATTTCGGCCTGGAGCGGAGAGATCAGGTAATCATAGATTCCGCTACGGTGCCCCAATGCCTGCCGGACGGTAACCTCCTGCCCATATTGGATGCTGTCCAGCACGGCCGACCACGCAGGTGAGACGTACAGTGCCAGCGGCTCGTCAAGCCCGACGAGGCCCTCCTCGGTCAGCTGGAGGACCATCGTCGCGGTGAACGTCTTTGTGATACTCCCGATGCTGAATCTGGTGTCCGGGCCGATCGCTGTTGTACGGGATTCATCGAGGAAGCCCTCGAAGCCTTCTGCCAACTGCCCATTGGCTTGCTGGATGAGTCCGACCGCACTCAGCACGTGGGGATGTGCTGTTCGAAATGATTCGACGGCGGCCTGAACAGTCCCCGCAGGATCTGTCGGATCGGAACCCAGGTCGGGATCTGCGGGCGACTCCGAACAACCACAGATGACTAGTACGTTCACGAGCAGTCCAACAAGCAAGGAGCGCCTCAGCATGGCTTGACCTCCAAAAGGAAACCTGAGTATGCATCAGTCGAAGAACGATACTCGCGTTCAAACCTTCTGTAGGGGAAAACCCAGTAGCACCGACCGCGACCACCGAAGACATACCGGGCGAATCAGAATTAAGCGAAGAGCTGAGTCCATGATCTAGTCCTCCATTCGTTCTGAGGTGGTCGCATACGGCGCAGTTCTGGCGTTCATCCGAATGAAGGCCACATGGTACGCTGGGGCTGTCGGTTTCAGGGGACCGGCGATTGTAGGTCGTGGCGTACGTATCCGTGAGCACGCGTACAAGAGCCGAAACATGTTTCTCGTGATACGTAGACGCGATCGTCTTAATCACAGACAAGAGCGGATTCGATGGAAGACAACACGTTGGAAGGGACGGGAGGTTGGCTTCTGGTGTATCTCATAGGATCGATCCCGCTCCTGATCGTGTATTCGATGGGTCTTTCGGGGTGGTTTTTCGAGTATCCCATTGCCCTAATGATCGCGATCTTCCTCATCCTCGCGGTACCATTACTGCTCATTCTTTCTAAATCCCGGAAAGCACCGCAGTGGAATATCGCCCTGTTGTGGGCCGCAGCCGTCCTCATGACTCTACGCTCACTGAGTGTCATCCTGATGCCGTCGGGCACCTGGGATCCGATGATGCAGGATGAACTGTTTGGGGTCGTAACGATACTCTTGGGAATCGTCGGCTTTTCCGTGTTGTGGGCGATAGTCTGGACGCTGTATTTCAAGAAATCGCAGCGAGTCAGAAACACTTTTGGCGAATGACCCCAGTTACGAAAGAAGCAGGTTCAATTGTCTACCGCCGCCAGGTTGGGGACCGCGTCGAGACGCCTTATCGAAAGTCTAATCATGGCCCCGGCTTGTATTTGCAGGTCGGGGTTTCGTCTTTTTCGACATGACCGATTCCCACTACGACCCTCACCTCGAAGATGACGGCGCGTTCCGGGCCAGGCAAGCCATGCGATATTTCTCCACGCGCAGAGGCACGATGGTGAGAAAACGCATGCTACTCGCATTCGTGGCCGCCGTCGTAGTCAACGTCATCATCTGCTGGAGCCTTGCCTTGTTTTCGGACGCAAGTGCGGACCACGTTCTCGTCCGTTCGGAGGCCGAAGAGCAACTGGACTTTGTGTTTGGCGGCCAATACCAGTGGCGCCAGGATGAAGCCCATCGACCGAGAGGCACTACACATACGGGTCGCCTGATACGACGTGCCTATGTGTCGGGGTGGACGATGGAAGAGCCGCAGCGCCGGTTCTCGGAACTTGTGCTGAAGGTGGGCTGGCCGTTCACGACCGTTCGGGGATTCGTACGGCGGAAGGGTGTTCAAGTGGAGTACGACGGTTGTATTCCGCTTCGACAGAATCTTGGTGAACCCGATGAGGAGAAGATCCTACCTCTGCAGATCGTTTGGCCGGGTTTCGTAATCAACAGCACATTACTGGCGATCGTGTTCATCGGCCTTGCGGCTCTCGTTGGCAGCCGACGCGACTAACTGTGCGATCCTCAGAGGCACAGGCCGTGGTGCCTTCGACGCCTCTGGCCTTCATTCAGGTGTGTACTTCCACCGACCCCGGGCTGGGGACCACGCCGGCACGAAGCGGATGGTGGTGCGGTTAGGCTTCGTGTAAGCGGGCTTTCCGCTCACGTTAGAAACAGTATCTCCCTCTCAACAACTCTGTGGGTCACTCACTATAGACCCACAAGCGTTACCCGTATCTCCTGACATCTGTCCGGTTTGTCGGCGGCTAATCGTCGTAGGCTGTGCCTCACTAGTAACCCCACGGAGGTAAGTCATGAAGCGTCTCATTGGTCCTGTAGTGTACATCCTCGGCTTCAGCGTCTTCAGCGCCTGTACGACCACGAGAACGACACTGATTAAAGAAGGCCAACCCATTGAGGAAGCTCGAGACCTAATCGTAACGCTCACCGATGGCTCACGACTCGACCTGAAGATGGCGGTGATTAACAAAGAGAATTTGCGCGGCGTGATTTCGGAAGCAGATTCCCGACGACTCCCCGAATATTTCGCGACCTGGCCTCACGGGCCTGCAGGCTTAGCGGTTACGGATGGTCAATCTACACGATGGACCGAGTACAGTGTCACTGTCCCACTGTCAGATGTAAGTGAAGTAACTCATCGCAGGTCGGGAGGCGCGGGAGTGCTGGTTCTCGCAGCGGCTCTCATTGGCCTCGTGTTATTCGCCGCGACTTGGGAACCAGACATCTCCATTGGCAAGAGGAAGTGATGCTCGATTTGAACCGTAACAGTCCGGCTTGTGTTTGTAGATCTGGACAGCAAACAGATTCAGGCGTTTCAGACCACAAAGCAGAAGGGCTGACCGCTTTAGAAGACGGTCAGCCCTATTTGGCTCCCCGGGTAGGACTCGAACCTACAACCCTGCGGTTAACAGCCGCATGCTCTACCATTGAGCTACCGAGGAATATGGCAGTCGCGGCAAACCGCTTCACTGCACCCGGGTTCCCCCATCAAGACGAACCCAAACAAAGAAAATACAAGCCAGTCATGGCCCGGAACAACCCCTTCGCCGTTTCTTGAACCGCACCGATCCCCACCCTGTTTCGCACCCGGACTTGCACTTGACCGATTATCTTGCGATATCTAGTCCGCGCTGACCACTACCAGACCTCCAAACTGTTACAATGAAGACGACTATCTCGCTGGCATTCATCTGCTCACTCATTCTTGCACCGCTCGCTACGGCCCAGACGACCTCTTCCGGGCAGCTTGCGCCCGGACTGCGCGCCGGATTCGCATCTGTTGCACTTATCGACGGCGAAAACGTGCTTGTAGGCCGGACGGCCGAGTCCATGATGTTTCCCGAACCGCCCATGCACGCGGGCGGGGTTCACGTGTTTGGCCATACCGATGAGGGTTGGTCGGAGAAGCACGTTGTCCAGGCGTCCGATGGCGAGCTGGGTGATCTTTTCGGATACCGTCTGGCACTGTCCGGCGACCTGCTGGCGGTTTCGGCGCCGAAAGCAGACGAGGGGCGTGGCGCTATCTACGTTTTCGGTCGGATGCCGGATGGCGCGTGGTCCGAGGAGGCCAGACTCTCCCTTCCCGATTCGCAGCCCGGAGACAGCCTGGGTTGGGGCCTTGCTCTCGAGGATGATCTGCTCGTTGCAGGAGCACCGGGATCCGCAGGAAAAGGAACGGCTGCGGTGTTTCGCCGAGATGCGGATGCCAACGCCTGGGCGATGGTCGGAACTCTTGACTCGCCAGCGGGCGATCACGCGAAGTTTGGGAGCAGTGTCGCCATCTTTCATAACCACGCCGTTGCCGGTGCGCCTCGCGACGAAGGCGGCATGGGGTCTGTATATGTATTCGGGATTGACGGCGAGCCGTCCGAATGGGAGCTGCATCACAAGATTGCACCGGCCGATTCCAGCCACCTGTTCTTTGGCGCACACATGACGATGTCGGGTCAGGACCTGATTGTTAGCGCCGTGCGCGGCGCGCAGGACGCGGTCAGTCTGAGTTTCGGAGGCGCGGGTCGCGTGCAGACGGGTGCCGTCTACTACTACCGACACTCGCGGGATGGATGGGAGGAGGTTGTTGCGCTGAGGCCCGAAGACGAAACTGCCTCGCAGTCGCAGACGATGTTTTTTGGAACTGCCGCGGCCCTTGCGCCGGATGGGCGAATCTGGGTCGGCGCGCCGATGGATATGGGCGTCGGGGCGGCCTATGTCTACGGACCCTCGGAGGATGGATCCGGGTGGGCGGTCGAGCAGACGTTGACCGTGAGCGGTATGCCGCCGGGAGCGAGCTTTGGCAGCTCGCTCGCCGTGTCGGAGAACCTTGCCGTGATCGGTGCGACCAGAGCTGACTTTGGAGATGGCCGTGCCTACATACATCGTCGCGACGAGGCTTCGGGCGAGTGGATGCGCGAGGGTTACGTGACTGATTCCGGTCTTGGACTCACATCCATTACGGGTGAAGCGGTGCGTTGCATGGATGGAGAGGCGGCCGAGTTTGGCTGTATGCAGGTTGATCTGCTTTCGTTTCTGCCGAACAGCGCAGTGGGGGCCGAGCAGGGCGTCATCGTGAACGACCTGTGGGGTTGGACCGACCCCGAGACGGGACATGAGATCGCGATCGTCGGGCGCTCCGATGGCACGGTGTTCATCGACGTTACGGATCCGCACAATCCTTTGTATCTCGGACAGCTACTCGCGACAGAGGGATCGATTCCGAACGCCTGGAGAGATCCGAAGGTGTATGCCGATCATGCGTTCATCGTCGCCGACAATGTGGGTCAGCACGGCATGCAGATATTCGACCTGCGCCGGCTTCGTGATGTTGAGAATCCGCCGGTGACGTTTGAGGTAGATGCGCTGTACGATAAGGTTGCCTCGGCGCACAACGTTGTCATCAATGAGGAGACCGGATTCGCGTATATCGTGGCTGCGAGCGGCGGCGGCGAGACATGCGGCGGTGGACTCCATATGGTGGATGTGCGGGAACCGCTCAACCCGACGTTTGCCGGCTGCTTCCACGATCCGACTACGGGTATTGGCGGTCGCGGTGCGACGCACGACGGGCAGTGTGTGATCTACCGCGGGCCCGACAAGCAGTATCAGGGACGCGAGATCTGTTTCGGTGCCAACGAGACGGCGCTCTCAATCGCCGATGTGACCGACAAGAAGTCACCCGTGGCTGTTGCCGTGGTTGCGTATCCGAGCGTGGGCTACACGCATCAGGGCTGGCTGACGGAAGATCACAGATACTTCTACATGGACGATGAGGGCGACGAGCTTTTTCAAGGACTCGACAGGACACGCACGATGATTTACGACGTCTCGGATCTCGACGATCCGATTCTTGCGGCCGAGTTTCTGGGTACGAATGGCGCCAGCGATCATAACCTGTATATCAAGGGCGACCTGATGTACCAGTCGAACTATGTGAGCGGTCTTCGCGTGATTGACATCAGCGACCGGCTCAATCCGAAGGAGGTTGCGGCGTTCGACACGGTTCCGTGGGGTGAAAACATCGCGGGGTTCGCGGGGTCCTGGAGCAACTATCCTTACTTCGAGAGTGGCAACATTGTCGTGACGAGCGTCAGGGAGGGTGTGTTCGTCGTACGCAAGACCGACGAGCCTTTGCCGTAGGTGTGGAGGGATGATTGGATGTCTGCCGGATCGGTTACCGGACGACCGGCATGTGACAGAAGGGGATCGGCCGATTATTTTGTCCCCCGAAGTGGGGGAAGATGGGGTGCCTTCCGCTGCCTCCATCATCCGTCCATTTGCCCGAGCTCTGCGCAAAAGCGGAGGGCGGCCCACCTCTAATGCGCGCCGCCCTCGCTCTTCGAACTGGCTCAACAAGGCTACATCATTTCACCAACAACATCGACTTCGTCTCCTCGAAGTCCCCCGTCTGTAGCTTGTAGAAGTAGACGCCACTCGGCTCGTTCGCGGCGTCCCACGTCACGTCGTACGTGCCCGGGGTCCGTTCGCCCTCGAACAACGTCGTGACCTGTCGTCCGACCAGATCGAAGATGGAAACTGTCACGTCACCGACCTCCGGGACACTGTAGCGAATGGTCGTCGCAGGATTGAATGGATTCGGATAGTTCTGCTCAAGTTCGTACGCAACGGGCACGGTCGATTGCTCCTCGACGCCGACTACGACATTCATCGACAGCTTGCTCATCTGGTCGGCCGTCAAAGGCGTGGCAAACTCGCTGATCATCTGCGACATGTCGGCGCCGCTCTTCATGAACTCCCACTGCGCCAGGTCGAGTGGACCAAACGGATCGCTCGTATCCCCCTTGTAGCGTACGAAGTCGAAGAGCAGCGAAGTCTTCCAATCCGTCGGCACCGGGATCATGCCCTTGGTGTTGACAAGTTTGGCCTGAGCAGAATCCCACTGCACAACGGGAATCTCGCCCGTTGAGTTGTATCCGCGGATAATCTCCGAGTCGTGACAATCGACGCACTCGCGCGCATTTCTCGCAATCGTGTGACCATGGAAGGGGGCAATGGTATAGAACGACTGCTCGTCATACGTCACGGCTTGCAGCGTAGCCGTCGTGACTTTGCCCGTCTCCGTGTCGTTGACCAGTAGCGCGAATCCAAACATTGGCGGCTTTCCGTAATAGCGCTTCTTGTCGGCGTCCACCTCGGTCTCGAAGTGACAGTTGTAGCACGTAATCACCGTCTTCGAGTGGCACGCCTTGCACGAGACATTGTCGGCGTGAGTCGTATGCTCGGTGTTGGCCGGCAGGCCGGCTGGATCGTGACAGTTCTCGCAGGCGGCATGTGATGCGCCGGGGTCGAGAAGACTCTTGAAGACCGTCGTGCTTGCGCCGTGTTCGACAGGAAACTCATTCTTGTCGTGGCAATCTGTGCAACCCATTCCCTCATCGCGGTGTACGTCGGCGAACATCGCGGCGACCGCCGTATTCGGGCTGTTGGAGAGCGAGAGCTCTGCGCCCGCCCGCCCGTGACATCCTATGCAAACATTGTCCGGGACTTCGGTGCTCGGGAACGCGTGGCAGTCGTCACACCCGGGCGTGTAGGACGCGGCGTCGATGGGCGTCCCGTCGGCCTTCGTGGGCGCGTGGCAATTCTGGCAGGACAGATCAGCCATCGGGATTCCAGTGAGTGCCTCAAATCCACCATTGGCCTGGCTGTAGAAGAACGCTTTGCCCTCCCGGGTCGCATGCAGGCTGTCCTCAAATCCGAGTTGTGTGAGAAAGAAAGCAGCCGGCACGAGCGCGGTGAGCGCAATCAGTAACGCTTTGGTTCGCATATGAGACTCCTCCGCTGATGTCGTCTAAGGTGAGTGTCAGTCATCGGGAGACGTGGATTCTCCCCGTTCCAGTCTAATACTGAGGCGATGCGATGACTGTCACGAATGTCCCACAGTTCAGGCGGGTCATGCTTGCGCGGCCTGGTACACGAGGCACCTACACTCGTAGGGGATTTTCAGCGAAAAGTGTGTAGGGAACCGTGTGCTCGACTCCCCTGCAGACCTACCGGGGAAACGCCTGCACCATGTAGGGGTATGAGATCTGCCTCATGCCCAGACGGAGTGGAGCTCGATCAATTGGGTGACAGCCCTGGCTCGGGTTGGGACTTCGCGCCTGTTCGGATACCTTGCTGCTTCTCTTAGACAAGGCCGTCAACGTTGCCGGCACCCTGAATGCAAACAGTTACTCCAGAGCATCCTGATTCTACTGCCGTCGACTCAGCCGACGATGCTCTCATTCTGGTAGGAAACCCGAATGTCGGCAAGAGCCTGCTGTTCAAAAACCTCACGAATCGTTTCGTGATCGTATCCAACTATCCGGGTACGACCGTAGAGGTTGTTCGGGCCCAGGCAGGGTTCAA
>JABDKH010000162.1 GCA_013002345.1 Rhodothermales bacterium | reverse complement strand
ACGCGAGCTGTTCCAAACAGCATGAAACCGCGCCAGAGGTACTCCCATCCTACCCAGTAGAACAGAAACAGCATCTCGTAGATCAGGAACACCTGCCAGTCAGTTGCCGCCGGCCCGTAGTGCGGATACTTCGCCTGAAATGCCGGCGAGTCCGAGAGGAACCACGTGCCGATCACCACAAGCGGTATGTAGATGATGGCAAGAGTCGTGGCGAGCTTCCAGTCACCGGCGCCGAGACCGATCTCTCGCGGCTTTCGACGAAAGACAAAGATCAGGACGAGCACCGGAATCAGGAATCCCAGTACGCCCTGCATTCCGAACCACCATGCCCACGACAGAATTCCGCTCCACTCAGCCGGGAAATAGCCCGCAAGATGCTCTCTGAAGAGCGACCGGCTGCCGAGGTTCTGTTGAATGATCACCAGAAGGGGTACGACGACCAGGATGAAGACGACCTGTCGATCGAGCGCCGCCAGTGCACTCCAGGCTCTTCGGAATTCGTCTCGTAATCGCTGTAATGCCACGTTAGGTCGTTGGTGCGATCAGGTGAACGGGCGATTCGGTGGGGCTAAGATGGGGGAATTCGGGTACGAGAATTTGCCCTACTCCGTCCACTAAGGTAATATCTTCCGTTACGTAACGCATCCCCATACACAGAGGTAGTAGATGCTGAAGGAATTCAAAGAGTTTGCCATGAAGGGCAACATGGTCGACATGGCGGTCGGCATCATCATTGGCGCGGCCTTCGGGACCGTTGTCAAATCGATGGTGGACGACATACTCATGCCGGTCGTTTCTGCAGTCTTCGGTTCGCCGGATTTCAGCAACCTGTTTGTTGTTCTGCGCAATCCCACTGATCAAGTGTTCACATCGATCGAGGCGGCCCGGGAAGCCGGTGCAGCCGCGGTCGGATATGGACTCTTTATCAATGCTCTCATCGCCTTTCTGATCGTGGCGTTTGTTCTGTTCATGATTATCAAGAACATGAACAAATTGAAGAAGGCAGAGGAAGCTGCTCCAGCTGCTCCGCCTGAGCCATCTGCGGAGGTCAAGCTGTTGACCGAGATCCGCGATGCTCTGGCGAGTTCGGCATAATTCGGCGTTCTACATACGTCGCGAGAGAGAGCGGTGGGTCCTGCCTGCCGCTCTTTTTCTTTGACCCCATTTTGCGCGCGAACAGGTGGCGGGTCGGCGGGTATCATAGGCCTTCTATTCCTCAGACACCGCTGGCGTGCAACTCTATTTCAAGAAATACGGACATGGGCAGCCGCTTCTGATTCTGCACGGACTACTCGGGTCAAGCGGCAACTGGCATTCACTGAGCAGAAGTTCCTTCGGGCGGTTCTGGACGACCTACACGCTCGATCTTCGTAATCATGGCCGTTCGCCGCACGCTCCGGAGATGACCTATGCGGCTATGGCTCGAGACGTTCTCGAGTTTGCCCAGGATCTCCACGCTGGAAATGTTCACGTACTCGGGCACTCGATGGGTGGCAAGGTGGCGATGGAGTTGGCCATCCGCTACCCGCACGTTGTGGACCGGCTCGTGGTGGTAGACGTCGCGCCTCGCGCCTTTGAAAACCGCGATGCTTCGGTAATTCGGGCCGTGAAATCCGTTGATTTCGCCTTGCATCGAGATCGCAAGTCCATCGACAGGGCACTAGCAGACCACTTCGAATCACCACCGGTCCGGCAGTTTCTGATGAAGAACCTCAATCACTCACGAGGGCGATACGAGTGGCGACCGAATCTCGATGTTCTTGAACGCGCCTACTCCGGAATTGCCGGACCTCTCACGGCGAAGGGCGTCTTCGAAGGTGATACCCTGTTTCTGCGTGGCGGACGATCGGACTACATTCGTGAGAGTGACATGGCGGATATTGAACGGCGTTTTCCGGCTGCCCGCGTTGTTACGATCAATGAGGCGGGACACTGGATTCACGCCGATGCACCGGATGAGTTTTCACGCGAGGTGACGCACTTCTTATCAGACCTCGTAGATGCGAAGTAGAAAATGAGCAGTACACAGACGACTATCGAAGCGCTGATTCGTCGGTCCATCGTAGTGATGGATGGTGCGATGGGGACGATGATACAGCGATACGAATTCGGGGAGGCAGACTTCAGGGGCAAGCGCTTCGGTGATCACGAAATGAACCTGGTGGGCAATAACGATCTGCTCTCGTTAGTCCAGCCAGACGCGATCCGGGAGATTCATGCGGCGTATCTGGACGTGGGCGCGCAGATCATCGAAACCAATACATTTTCTGCCACGCCCATTTCCCAGGCTGACTACGGGTTGTCTCATGTCGCGCGAGAAATCAATGTGGCGGCAGCCGCAGTCGCGCGAGAGGCAGTGAACGACCGTGGTCTTGCCGGCAAGTGTTTTGTTGCCGGCGCCATTGGTCCTACCAACAAGACACTCTCCATTTCGCCTGACGTGAGCGACCCCGGATTCCGGGCTGTCGACTTCGACGAGATGGCGAGCAGCTATCGGGAACAGGTGCTCGGTTTGTTGGATGGCGGCGTCGATTGTCTCCTCGTCGAGACCGTGTTCGATACGCTGAATTGCAAGGCGGCCCTGTACGCCATCCAGCAGTGTTTCGAGGAGCGAAATGTTCAGATTCCCGTGATGATTTCCGGGACCGTTGTCGACATGAGCGGCCGTACGCTTTCGGGTCAGACGCCGCGCGCATTCTGGGTGTCTGTTGCGCACATGCCGTCGCTGATGAGTGTGGGATTGAATTGCGCGCTGGGCTCGGCGCAGATGCGTCCGTTCATCGAGGAACTATCGGACGCTGCGACATGCGCCACCAGTCTGTATCCGAATGCCGGCCTTCCGAACGAGTTTGGTGGTTACGACGAGACCCCCGATTTCATGGCCGGCGTGATTGCAGATTACGCGCGCGCAGGATATGTCAATCTTGTCGGCGGCTGTTGCGGGAGTACGCCCGACCACATCGCGGCGATTGCAGATGCGGTTAAAGGCATTGCGCCTCGCCAGATCACTGAGCGGCCGCGATACCTGCGTGTCAGCGGACTTGAGGTGCTCGAACTGCGCCCCGACATCAACTTCGTCAACATCGGTGAGCGCACAAACGTAACTGGATCGCGGCGATTCGCACGGCTCATAAAAGAAGACAGTTACGAAGAGGCGCTCTCCGTTGCCAGGCAGCAGGTCGAGAATGGTGCGCAGATGATCGACGTCAACATGGACGAGGGTCTTCTCGATTCACCAGCGGCGATGACGCGGTTCCTGCGACTGGTGGCGACCGAGCCGGATGTCGCGCGCGTTCCCATCGTCATTGATTCGTCCGACTGGTCCGTAATCGAGGCGGGTCTCAGATGTGCCCAGGGCAAGTGTATCGTCAACTCCATCTCACTCAAGGAAGGCGAGGAGTCTTTTCGTCACCAGGCGCGCGAGGCCCGACGATTCGGAGCAGCCGTCATCGTCATGGCATTCGACGAGGACGGACAGGCCGATTCCTTCGAGCGCCGAATCGAGATTTGCCGTCGCGCCCACTCCATTCTCCTCGAAGTAGGCGTTCCACCGGAAGACATAATCTTCGATCCGAATATCTTCGCCATCGCCACCGGAATCCCGGAGCACAATAATTACGCAACGGACTTCATACGGGCGACGGAGTGGATCAAAGAGAATCTTCCGCATGCCAGCGTTTCCGGAGGTGTGAGCAACCTGTCGTTCTCGTTCCGTGGCAACGACGTCGTCCGCGAGGCCATGCAGTCCGCTTTTTTGCTTGCGGCCGTCCGTGCCGGAATGGACATGGGTATCGTAAATGCAAGTCAACTTGTCGTTTACTCGGACATCGATCCCGTGCTGCTCGAGCGGGTCGAGGATGTGATTTTCAACCGACGCGACGATGCGACGGAGCGTCTGGTTGAGGTCGCGGGTAACTACGGTCGGGAGGGACGTTCTGAAGAGCCCGTAAAAGCATGGAGATCGCTCCCGGTCGAGGAACGGCTACAGCACGCCCTTGTCGACGGCATCGCGGATTTCGTCGAGGTCGATGTCGAGGAGGCCCGCCAGGCTGTTGATCGCACGATCGACATCATCGAGGGGCCCCTGATGGATGGCATGAACAGAGTCGGAGATCTGTTTGGAGAAGGGAAGATGTTTCTTCCTCAGGTGGTCAAGAGCGCGCGCGTCATGAAGAAGGCGGTCGCATATCTGACTCCTTTCATCGAGGCGGAGGCGGCCGGCATGAAGGAGGCGCCTCGGCGGCAGCGCATTCTTCTCGCAACGGTCAAGGGCGACGTTCACGATATCGGAAAGAACATCGTCGGCGTGGTGCTGGGCTGCAACGGTTACGACGTCGTCGACCTGGGCGTCATGGTGCCGTCGGATCGCATACTGGACGCGGCAAGGGAGCACGAGGTTGACGTGATCGGACTGAGTGGACTGATCACACCTTCACTGGACGAAATGGTGCGTGTCGCCAGCGAACTCGAACGAGTCGGTTTCACGCAGCCATTGCTTATTGGTGGCGCGACGACATCCAAAGTGCATACGGCCGTCAAGATTGCGCCGAAGTATTCCGGCGTTGTTGTGCACGTGCTGGATGCATCGAGAAGCGCAAGCACGATGACGAGTCTTCTTTCAGATGAGAAAGACGCGTTTGCGTCGGACGTGCGCTCGGAGTATGAACTCGTCCGAGAACGCTTTGAGTCGAGCGGCCGGTCAACGCATTTTCTTTCGCTGGAGGAGGCGCGCCGTAATCCGTTCGTTACCGACTGGAACCAGATGAGTATCACAGTCCCGGCGGAACCCGGGATGCACATCCTCGATGACATAACGGTGGATCAGCTCCGCGACTACATCGACTGGACGCCGTTCTTTCAGGCGTGGGAGCTTCGAGGGAAGTATCCGGCGATTCTCGAAGACCCGAAGCTGGGCAAGGAGGCGAAGAAGCTGCTCGACGACGCGAACGAAATGCTCGATCGACTGGCGAGCGATCCGAGCCAGCAGCCGCGTGGCGTCTGCGGACTGTTTCCGGCGAATAGCGACGGCGACGACATCCTGGTGTATGTAGACGGGTCGCGGGATTCGCCGATTGCGACCCTGCGAACCCTTCGCCAGCAGACTCGGAAGACACCGGGTAAGCCGAATCGCGCGCTCTCCGACTTCATTGCTCCGATTGGGAGCGGCAAGGCGGACTACATCGGGATGTTCGCCGTCACGGCGGGGCACGGGACGGCGGGTCTGGTCGCCGAATTTGAGGAGGCGTACGATGACTACTCAGCGATTCTGGTCAGGGCGCTGGCGGACCGGCTGGTAGAGGCATTTGCGGAGTGGCTGCACGAGCGTGTTCGCCGCACCCTCTGGGGCTATGCGCACGAAGAGGCCCTGTCGAGCACCGATCTGATACTCGAACGCTACCGGGGCATCCGCCCGGCACCCGGGTATCCTGCACAGCCCGATCACACGGAGAAGGAAACGATCTGGGACCTGTTGGATGCGGAAGCGAAAACAGGAATCCGCCTGACCGACAGCCTTGCCATGGATCCGGCCGCCTCGGTATGTGGACTTTATTTCGCACACCCGGATGCCGATTACTTCAACGTCGGCAAGGTGCTACGAGATCAGGTCGCGGACTATGCGGGACGTAAGCGTCGGACGATGGAAGAAATGGAACGGTGGCTTGCCCCCAGGCTCGGATACGATCCCGACAAGGTGTCGAAGCCGAGCGGATCGTAAGTCTTTCTTTGCCGGCTCCCGAGCCGCCACCATGATACTCTTCCTGGTGTCGATCACGATTCCACTTGAGAACGCACGCGCCCAGCAGCGGAGCATGCGGGACTTGTCTGCAGGATTGGAGATCGACCTCACGTACAGCTACTACGACGTGCATGGCCGTACGCTCGAGGACATCCACGAATCTCTAGTCGACGGTGGCCCGGAGACCGGTGGAGAGACGTTTTATGCTGTGACCGGTGTTGAGACCGGCTTTCGATATCGCCAGGTGCAGCAGGGTCCGATCTGTCGGCTTGAGGACGTCGGCGTCCAGGCCCAGGTGATCATGCGGCTCCCCCAGTGGAATGGCCGGGAGCAGGCCAGCTCCTCCGTGCGTCATGCCTGGGACCGGTTCTTCGATCACCTGACGCGCCACGAGGCAGAACACTACCGCATTATCGAACTCGGCGTCAGAAAGGTCTACACCTCACTGCTAGATCTGCGAGCCCATTCCTGCAATGTCCTGGACAGCCAGGCGAAACTTCTGGTTCAGTCGATCTCGGATGATCTGTCGGCGCAGAATGCAAGTCTGGATCTCGACACCGATCACGGCGCAAAGGACGGCGCCGTCTGGCCACCCGAGCAATTCTCGGGCACCCGCTGAATCGACGACCGGATCCCGGCGGGAATTGTGTATTATAAAGCCCTCGTCGCCCCGCTCCGGGGCTAAGCTAACAGAACCGTCCGGTCGCATGACAACCTCGATTTCCAGTATCTCCGCCCGCCCGGCACTCGTCGACAGTCTCCACCAGGATCGCGCTTCCGCTCGAGTCCAGGTCGCGGGTATCGTCGGATTCGCGCTTCTGACCGTGCTCGGGGCACAGGTCAGGATATATCTCTGGGAGGTACCGTTCACACTGCAGACGGTCGCCGTATATGGTAGTGGTCTGTATCTGGGCTGGAGAAACGGTGCGGCGGCTCAGGTTTTGTATCTGCTGCTGGGCCTCGTCTTCCCCGTGTATGCGGGCGATGGATATGGAGCGCAGTACCTGTTCAGCGCCGTATCGGCCGGGTACCTCTTCGGATTTCCGGTCGCTGCCGCGATCGTCGGCACGGTAACACGGCGATGGAAATCGCTTTCGGGAGCCACTGTCTCGATGATTTGCGGATCACTGGCGATGTTCTCGATGGGTGTCCTCTGGCTCCACTATGCGGCCGGTCATTCGACGTGGTTAGAGTCCATCGACAAGGGATGGCTGCGGTTCATTCCTGCTGATCTGGCAAAAGTCCTCCTGCTTGGACTGCTTTACACGGGATCTCGCCGGTTTGGTCGCGAAGCCGGACACTAGGCTAAACCGTCATTGCAGCTTGGAAAAGGAGAACGCTGACCCGCGGCGTTCTTTTTGCAACGATAGGCATGGGAGGACCGGACGTTGACGGAACAGCCGTCTCGTGGCCTCTGTAACACATTTTCACAGCCGGGAGCTGATCAGTGACCAGAATTACAGACATTCTCTTAGTGCTCGGGATCGGGTTGCTGGTCTTCGGATTCCAGCCGGCGGCCGCCCAGTCGAATCCGAACGGGTCGGTGCTCGACGATCCCCTCGTGAAGGACGTCGGGAAGACGGGGCTGGATCACCTGTACAATCTCGAGTTCGATGCCGCGCGCGAGGCGTTTGTGCAGATCGACCGTCGATTCCCGGGTCACCCTATCGGGCCGTTCCTGAACTCTCTGACGACGTGGTGGGAAATCCTGCTCGACATTCAGGACCAGTCGCGCGACGAACAGTTTTTCAAGGCGATGGATGAAGTCATCCGCCGCGCCGACAAGATGCTGGATCGGGATGACCGGAGCGTCGACGCCATGTTCTTCAAGGGTGCCGCTCTGGGCTTCCGTGGCCGGCTACGATCCAACCGTGGTGACTGGTTCAAGGCGGCGATGGACGGCAAGAAGGCGATGGACTACGTGCTCGCCGTTCCTGAGATAGAAGAGCAGAAGCCCGACTACTCTTTCGGCAAAGGGTTGTACGACTATTTTGCGGCCGTAGTCCCGCAACGCTATCCGTTTGTCAAGCCGGTGATGGCCTTCTTCCCCAAAGGAGATCGTGCACTGGGGCTCAAGGAAATTCAGCACACTGCGGACAATGGATATTTCATCCAGACGGAAGCCGCCTACTTCCTTCTGCAGATCTATTATCTGTACGAGCTCGACTACGAGGGGTGTGTACGATACGTGACATGGCTGCGCGATCATTACCCCCGCAATTCGTTCTTCCACGGTCTGGAAGGACGCGTATATGCCAAGTGGAACGAACGAGAAAAGGCATCACGTATCTTCGCTGATATCGTCGAGCTCTACAAGGAAAAGCAGACGGGCTATAACGAACCGCTCGCCGAGCAGGCGTTGTACTATCTGGGTCGACTGCGCATGAGCGATCGCGACTATGACGGTGCACTCACCTACCTGCTCCAGCTTGAGGCGCTTTCGGCACGCTCATCACAGGACACGTATTTCAAAGTGATGGGCCGACTGAGGCAGGGTATGGCCTACGATGCAATCGGGAAACGGTCGTTAGCCACGTCGCGCTATCGCGAGGTTCTGAAGATGAAGGCACATGCGCGATCGCATGAGCGGGCGGAGCGATATCTCAAGAAACCGTACCAGGGATAGGTCGGACCAGGACACACGCGTCAGCCATTATGAAGTTCGTCTACTCGGAATGGAATGATCGGCTGCATGGCCGCGCCCTGTCGTCATTCGAGAAACTGCTGGATCTGTTCATGCAGATCCTCGAGTACACGGCCGGCGACGCGGCGGAAGCGCTGCAGTGGTTGACGACCCTCGACGAACGGCACAATCTTACAGGCGACGGTGAAGGTATCGGCGATTTCATCGATGAGCTCAGGAATCGCGGGTATCTGCAGGAGGACGACAACGATGTCGTACGGATCACGGCTCGAACCGAACGCGCACTGCGCCAGAAGTCGCTCGAGGACATCTTTCAGAATCTCCGAAAGGGAGATCCGGGCAGGCACAAGACGCCGTTCTCGGGCGCCGGAGATGAGCGGACGCCGGAGACGCGAGCATGGCAGTACGGCGACGATCTTTCGAATCTGGATGTCACCGGCACACTCTCGAATGCGTATCAGCGTTCGGGGATTGACGATCTCGATCTGAGTGAAGATGACTTCCAGGTCTATGAGACGGACCATCAAACGACGGTGGCCACCGCGCTGATGATCGACCTGTCGCATTCGATGATTCTGTATGGTGAAGACCGGATCACACCTGCGCGCCGAACAGCGCTTGCGCTTGCTGAACTCATCATGACCCGCTATCCAAAAGACACGCTGGATATTGTGGCGTTTGGCAACGAGGCGTGGGACGTGTCGGTAAAGGATCTGCCCTATTTGCAGGTCGGTCCGTACTACACGAACACACTCGCCGGTTTACAGCGTGCACGCGACATTCTCCGGAGACGGAAGAACCGCAACAAGCAGATTTTCATGATCACCGACGGCAAGCCCAGCTGTCATTTCGAGGCCGGTCGCATGTACCGGAACGCGTTTGGTCTGGATCGCCGGATCGTGAACAAGGTGCTGGACGAGGCGGTCCGGTGCAGGCGCGAACGGATTACCATAACAACCTTCATGGTGGCGCACGATCCGTATCTGCAGCAGTTCGTTCACCAGCTGACCGAGGCCAATCAGGGACGAGCGTACTACTCTTCTCTCGACGAGCTGGGCACGTACATTTTTGAAGACTACGTCCGGAACCGCCGTCGGACGGTGCGCTGAAAAAACACACTTCCTCAACTGCTCCACTCATGTCGACGATCAGACCCAAGCGTTCACTGGGTCAGAACTTCCTGGTTGACCCGAACACGGCGCGTCGAATCGTGGATGCACTGGCTGTGCCGACCGGCGGTCAGGTTGTGGAGATCGGTCCGGGTACGGGAGCGATTACGAGCTTACTGCTCGCACGGCATCCACAGCTCATCGCCGTTGAGATCGATCAGCGGGCCGTTCAGGCGTTGACGGAGCAGTTTCCCGACCTAGACGTGCGGCATCAGGATGTACTGGATATCGACTGGAAGGCGCTCGCCGGGCAGGGCGGCAGCAGGTTACACGTAATCGGCAACCTGCCGTACCACATTACGAGCCCGATCCTGTTTTCGTTGTTCGAGAACACGTCGTTTGTGGCGGAAGCGGTCATCATGATGCAGCTTGAGGTGGCCGAACGTCTCATCGCGAAGCCGCGGACGAAGCCGTACGGAATTCTCTCCGTGGCCACACAACTGGTCGGCCGTGCGGAGATTCTTTTTCGCGTCTCGCGCAACGTCTTCAGGCCTCGACCAAACGTGACGAGCGCCGTGGTCCGCCTCACGTTTCCGCAGGAGCCGTCGGGTGTCGAATACAGCGGTCGCCTCAGGGAAGTGGTGCGCGCTGCATTCAACCAGCGCAGAAAGAAGCTTCGAAACAGCCTCGCTGCGGTGGCGGAGAGTGCCGGCGTTGAAGTCCCCGATCGCTGGTCGAATCGCAGGGCTGAAGAACTCGTGCCCGAGGAGTTTGTTGAGTTGACACGCTATCTTACGCGCTGACTTCAGTTCGGGACGCCGGCCCGGTGGTGTGAAGATCGCATTTCAGGAGATGGTGAAACGTGCCTACGAACGCAGACGATACAGGTAGCCCGACTCCCGTCATGGAGATGACTGGAGAAGTGCTGGAGAACGTCTCTGCGCTGGTCGAGTCCGGACAGCGCGGCATGGTCATGAACCTCGTCGCCGACCTGTATCCGGCAGACCTGGCGCTTCTGTTGGAGCACCTGTCGGCGCACGAGGCGCGCATTCTGTTCCACTGGCTTTCGATCGAGCGCGCTGGCGAAGTGCTGCCGGAACTCGACGACGATTTTCGCGCGACGCTGCTTGAGGAAGTGCACTCCGAGCGCATCACCGAGATCATCGATGAGCTGGATACCGACGACGCCGCGGACGTGTTGGCCGACCTCCCCGAGGAAGTTGTGCAGGAGGTCCTTCCTGCTCTCGAAGACAAGGTCGAACTCGAAGAGCTACTGACGTACGATGAGGAGAGCGCCGGCGGGATCATGGGCACCGAGTTCGTGGCCGTGCCCGGTGACTGGACCGTCGACGACGCCACCGAAGAAGTTCGTCGAAAGGCCGATGATGTCGAGCCGATTTATGCCGTGTTTGTACTGGACTCCGAGAAGCGGCTGATCGGTGGCGTGTCGCTCAAGCGTCTGTTGCTTTCGCGAGCGGGATCGCGCATGGACGTCGTCATGGACACAGACGATATCTGTGTAGTTGCCGGCGTGGATCAGGAAGAGGTCGCCCGGGTCATGGAGCGCTACGACATGGTTTCTTTACCGGTCGTGGACGACCAGCGACGCCCGATCGGCCGAATAACAATCGACGACGTCGTTGACGTCTTGCGCGACGAAGCCGAAGAGGACATCCAGCGCATGAGCGGTGTGGCTGGAGGTGAGGAGCCGACCGACTCTATCCTGCGGATCACACGTGGTCGACTTCCATGGCTGCTTGCGGGACTCTGCGGCGCGGGACTATCGTCACTCGTCATCGCGAGGTTTGAGCACACACTCGAACAGGCCGTCGTCCTTGCGTTCTTTATTCCGATCGTGATGGCGACCGCAGGTAACGCGGGCATTCAGAGTTCGGCCATCGCCGTGCAGGGCATCGCAGCCGGCGATGTGTGGTCGGGAGACCTGCTGAAACGCCTGGCGAAGGAAATGGGTGTAGCTATTATCAACGCTGTGGCGCTTGCAGCCGTGCTCGCCGTGGGAGTGCTTGCCCTGGTTGATGCCGACCGCCCGCGAATGCTGGCGTTGACTGCCAGTCTCGCACTGGTACTGGTGATCATTCTGGCTACCACGATCGGCGCGGCGGTTCCTCTTGTGCTCAATCGTCTTGGAATTGACCCTGCGCTTGCAACAGGCCCCTTCATCACGACGACGAACGACATCCTGGGCATCCTCGTGTTCTTCGTCCTGGCGTCGCTGATCTACCTGAGCTGATCTGGCCCGTCGGGCTACGTGGCCTCGATGGTATTCCGAACTGCTCGGAGGAATCTCCACACTCTGAAGCGATTTACGCCCAGATCCCAGTGGCCTGTGCGGCTCGCACTACGAACGTGGAGCACGCTGCCGTACGCAGTAGGAGCGACGACGAACTCCATGTCATCCTTGAAGAATCCGGCCCGGTGAACGGAGGTAACGCGACCCTGGCTCAAGTCCTCGACCTGGAGCGGGTTCATCGACTCCAGGGCGCTGCGCGCGCTATTCAGGAGAGAATCGGCTGGTATCGAGAACGCGACCGAGCGACGAACGCACGCCGGAAAGGCAGGGCACGCCGCCAGAGGGTTACTCAGCGTGTCGGCATCTGAAGACACTTGCGAAACCGCTGCAGCGACCGCGAAGGTCGCTGGTCTTCAGGAAGTGGCCGGCTGCAGATTTGTCGGCGCCTCGGCGTTGTACTTCGACGGGCATTTCACGAGGATATTTTCCGCATGAAAGACGTCACCGTTGGCACGCCCTTCGATCACGAGCTTCTCAGCATCCTCGAAGTTCGCCGGCTTGGGGTTGGAATACTGGACCTCGCGGACGTTGCCGTCGTCGTCCTGCATATAGAAGACGAACACGTTTTCTGACGGATTGTAGCTCGCCTCGCGATCTTCAAGCCACGTGCCAACGACATGGGCCTTGGAACCGGATTCGGCGGCCTGCGCAAAACTCATGTACCCACCAACCTGCTGACCGAAATTCAGAAACAGAAGGGTGGTGAATCCAACAAGTAGAATGAGCCCGATGATGGTCTTCGCTTTCATATATCCTCTATCGTCCAGAATAGTCGAATTGGGTAAACGCTACTCAGCGTTGCCGGATCCGTGAATGTCGTCCGCGATGGATCGTTCCAGGTTGCTGATTTTTCGATCCGTTCGCAACAGAAAGAAGGCGATTCCCGCCCATATCAGCAGTACCACGACGAGCACAACATAAATCTTGTCGTTTGCGAGGAAAACGGCTTCCATTCCCGACTGGGCCGCGGCCGGCTGCTGAGCCCACACGCTGTCGTATGCTGTTGCGGCGCCCGCATCCTGCGGTACGGCTTGCTGGGCATCCTGGATCAATCTCAGATTCATGGTTGCTCCGGAAGATGGTGTTTGTGATACAGAAGGTCTTCGGCACGCTCCGACGCAAGTTTCAGGCGCACACGCTGCGTGTAGAGGACCCAGAAGAGCCCGATAAATCCAATGATAGCCGGGTAGAACACAAGGCGCATCACCGGATGAGTGATCTCACTGAACGCCGGATTCCCGTCAGCACCCGGATGCAGGCTCTGCATCTGCCGCGGTAACACGTAAAGCAGGAACGGGACGGTCGTGGCGGCAAATATGTTGTATACGGCGGCAATCCGGCCCCGCTTTTCAGGATCGTCGATGGAGTCCCGCAGAATGAAGTACGCTCCGTAGATCAGCAGTTCGACAGCCGCCATGGACTGGCGTGGATCCCAGTTCCACCAGATATCCGTTCCCTGGTACCACGTAAATCGCGACCAGAAAATGCCGGTCACCAGACCCATGAGACCGAAGACGACGGCCAGCCGCGCCGATTCCGAGGCGCGAATGTCATGGATCTGCTTTCCGGAGCCGAGGTAGCGAATCGAGTGGTACGCGGAGAGGAACACCGCTGCCATGAGCGTGAACCACATCGGCACGTGGAAATACAGGTTTCGCGCCGTGTGCTCCAGAATATTGATGCGGGGAATATCCAGCACGAAAGCGGCAAGAATCACAATTGTGAGCCAGCCGATCACCAGATTTCGCACCAACTGGTAGCGTTTCACATTGACTTCGGGATGACGCATGTTGCCTCTAGTCTTTCCAGACAAAATCGAAAAGAAGAACCGATGCCGTGATCACGACACCCGCAAAACTCAGCAGGGTCACCAGATGATCCGTGGATCCTGACCAGCCGACACCGCCGGCGAGGGCGTTCTTTGTCGCCCCCACTACAGAGAGCAGGAGCGGAATCAGTAACGGAAACACGAGAACGGGGAGCAGCGGACCTCGATTGGCCGTGCGCGCAATAATCGCCGCCAGCAGTGTCGTCGCGCCCGACAGGCCAAGAGAGCCGAGCAGGAGGGTTGTCGCGAAAAGGCCGGGGAAGTCAACGTCGATATTGAGCAGAGCCACGAAGGCTACACCGGCGAGAAAGTTGGCCGCGAGTACGAGGAGGAAGTTGAACATCAACTTGCCCGCATACACCATGCTCGCTTCCGCGTGGAGCTGAAGCAGGATCACCGTTCCTCGCTCCACCTCGCTCACAAACGCGCGGCCGAGTCCGATGGACGCGGCGTATACGATGACAATCCACAGGAGTGCTGATTGAGCGTGCACAGAGATCGGCTGCTGGCCAAGCGCGAACATGGTCAACAACAGCGTCGACACGACGAACATCAGCAGGACGCTGATCCCATATCGGTCGCGCAATTCGACTTCGAAGTCTTTTCTGAAAATGGCCCAGGAGCCTGCTAGCCAGGTCATGGGTGCTTTGGCTGGTGAATCGAGCTTCCGAATCTATTAAAACGTCACCATTACCGGACGAGAAGACTCCCTGAATAACACCGCGGGCGAGGTCGCCGGTTTCATTTGGCGGACGTCGGAGGATCAAAGTCGCCAACGAAGGCGATTTCCGGCTCCAGGTCGAGATCAAACCGCTCGCGGACCGCATTTCGGACAATCAGGATGAGGGCCTGAACGTCGGCTGCTTTTGCATCTCCGCGATTGATCATGATGTTGGCATGGCGGCGGGTTATTTCGGCACCGCCGACGCGCGTGCCTTTCAGGCCGGCCTCGTCGATCAGGCGGCCCGCACCGATGCCCTCAATCTTCTTGAAAATCGAGCCCGCACTTGGCTCCGTTGTGAGCGGCGGATGTCGTTCGGCGCGCCATTGGAGGTTGGCGTCCATCGTCCGACGCATGGTTTCGCGGTCACCGGATTCAAGCTGAAAAGTTGCCGACAGCACGATATCGTCGCGGTCGTGGAGGATGGAGTAGTCGTAGCCGAACTTGAAGTAGTCGACTCCGACGGTTCGTCGTTCCCCTTCTTCCGCCAGAATCTCCGCTTCGTGAAGCACTTCGGCAATGAACATGGTCCGTTCGCGATCCGGCGGGGGCGAAAGGAAGTGCAGGTTCTGCCACAGGGCGCCGCCAACAGTCGACGGAATACCCACGTAGTGTTCGATGCCCTGCAAGCCGGCGTCTGCCGCAGCATCGATCACATTCGGGTAAAAGATGGCGCCGCTTTCAGCATAAACACGGGCCGATTCCGCGTCCACTTGAATTCGGGTAGCCGCATTGTGAATGATGAGGCCCCTGAATCCCCGGTCACCGACCAGAATATTTGCTCCGCAGCCGAGCAAAAAGTGGTTCAGATCGTGACTTCTTGCGATCTGAATGATCTGCTCGAGTTCGTCGCTTGACGTCGCTTCAACAAAGAGATCGGCCGGCCCACCGATCTTGAACGTCGTGTACGGTGCCAGGACCACATTGCGGTGAATCCTTCCGGCCCCGAGCAACTCTGTGAGGCGGGTGACGGCGTCTGTGGGTGCGGTCGTCAACGTGTCGATGATTCGAGTGGTAGCCTTGAAGATACAACGAACGTTGGCGGGTTCGGGTTGTTGCCGTGCAACATCACCGCTACCTTCACCGTCGAGTAAGGGATTCACCGAACAACACCCCGGCATCGACATGAACAGCAACTACCCGAATGTGACAAAGGCCCTTTCCAGATCTGCCGTCGTGGCGGTGGTCGTCGTTTTCCTCTTCGCGATGGCGGGTGGCTGCATGACGACGAGCATCAGGTCGGGTGAGGCCGGCGTCCGCTACAGCCAGCTGGGGGGCACAGACCTGGAGTATTCGTACGGTGAGGGCCTCAAGATTTATCCGCCGTGGGTGACGGTGATACGCTACGACGTGCGGGTTCAAGAGAAGCTGGAGGTATTAGAGGCGCTATCGTCAAACGGACTCAGCATCGGAATGGATATTTCCATTCGCTGGAATCCCGACGCATCATCGCTTCCGCAGCTGCACACGACATACGG
>JABDKH010000161.1 GCA_013002345.1 Rhodothermales bacterium | reverse complement strand
TTTTCGCTGTTTCCGTTTCTCGGCAAAGAGTTCATGCCGCAGCTTCAGGAGGGGTCCATCATGTGGCGCGTGACCTCAATCCCGTCTACGTCACTCGAACAGTCGATTGAAATCTCCAAGCAGATTGAGACCGCGCTCAGTGATTTCCCCGAAGTGCAAACCACGATCGCCATGATCGGACGCGCTGAAAAAGGCGAGACCGCAGATGTGAACTACATGGAAATCTACACCGGCTTGACGCCCAAAGACGAATGGACACGCTCGATCGACGAACTCGCCGATGCAATGCGCGACACCATGGAGGAGGCGGTCCCCACGGCCGTCTTCGCGTTCACGCAACCCATCCAGATGCGCGTGGAAGAGTTGATATCAGGCGTCCGTGCCACCCTTGCCGCGAAGATTTATGGTGAGGAACTGGGTGAACTCGATCGGTTGAGTGCGGAAATTCGCGATGTCATCTCAGAGGTTGAGGGTGTAGCGGACCTATCACTGGAAGCCAACGTCGGTAAACCTCAGATTCGCATCAAGGTGAAACGCGATCAACTCGCACGATTCGGACTGAATGCCGACGACGTACTTTCCGTTGTACGTACGGGTATTGGCAACGAACCGGTATCGACCCTCATTGATGGCGTAAGGAGATTCGAGATCACGGCCCGGCTGGACGATGCGGCCAAGGCCTCGGTGCAGTCCATTCAACGCATTCCCCTCAAGACTAGCGCCGGTGCGATCGTCCCGCTATCGGCAGTCGCCGATGTCACCGTCAGCGAGGGGTACTCCTTTGTGCGTCGCGAACAACTGCAACGCTATGCCGTGATTCAGATGGACGTGCGCGGCCGAGACGTTGATGGGTTCGTGCAGGACGCTAACGCTGCCATTGAACAGCAAATCGACCTGCCCCCAGGTTACTGGGTGGAGTGGGGTGGTGCGTTCGAGAACCAGCAACGCGCACTGGCACGTCTGTCCGTCATCGTTCCGCTCACGATCTTTTTCATCTTCGTACTGCTGTACACCGCGTTCAACTCCGTCAAGTACGCGACTATGATCATCGCCAACGTGCCATTTGCAACGGTCGGCGGGGTCATCTCGCTATGGATCTCCGGTCAGTACCTCTCGGTACCCTCGGCCATTGGCTTTATCGCCGTGTTTGGCATGGCCATGCTCAATGGGGTGGTGTTGGTGTCATTCATCAATGAGCTCCGAACGCGGGGCATGGCGCTGTCGGAAGCCGTAAGGCGGGGTTGTGAACTGCGTTTACGTCCCGTGCTGATGACCGCGTTCACGACAATCCTCGCAATCATTCCGTTGTTGTTGTCATCCGGCGTCGGTGCAGAGACACAACGGCCGTTGGCCTCGGTCGTCATCGGTGGTCTATTCACGTCGACCTTGCTAACCCTAGTGTTGCTCCCGGTAATTTATGAGTGGATCGAATCGCGCTCGGAGCAACCATTACCGCAGGAGGGAAGTTAGATGAGTAACCACCCCCGACTCGGTTGTCCAATCAGAGGGGTCAGCGACAGGTTGACCGGCATACCGCCGGTCCTGACCGTGGTGGCGATATCGTGCGCAACGAGTGGGTGTGCCTGGGTGTCATCGTACGTCGACGCCGAAGCCATCGACATTCAAACACCACCAAGTCCGACCGCTCGGGTCGAATCAGCGAACTTCTGGCGAGACGGTGATGTGCTAAGCCTTCGCGGGGCGGTCGTATCGACCCCCCTCAGCAAGAGCCCCCTACGAGGACATTT
Organism: Rhodothermales bacterium; assembly: GCA_013002345.1. Taxonomy (NCBI): domain Bacteria; kingdom Pseudomonadati; phylum Rhodothermota; class Rhodothermia; order Rhodothermales; species Rhodothermales bacterium. The sequence goes on along the minus strand of JABDKH010000161.1, from coordinate 1,801 downwards.
GGATATCGGGGTGACCGACCCACTCCGTCAGGTTTCGAAATGTTTGACCGTGCGTCCCAGACTTGGGGCAAGAAAAACGCGCAAGCGCTATTCCGTACCGATGCTAGAGCTACCCGCACCGGGGAGCAAGGTGCGCGTTTGGCATCACCGATCGAGTGATCACGACCCGGAAGAGTCGACACCGGCCTGTACAGGTAACCCCACCACCCAAGGCGAAGCCAGTGGGTAATTTCCGAGTCATGACGGGTCGTCGATGTCCGTGTGCATCGGCGACTCAATACTGTCGACTACGAACCACCTGGAGATAGAACATGTATGCAAAAGAAGTAAAGGCGTTCATCCATCGCAATCGCGTGGCGGATGTCGTCAATGCGCTCAATAGCGCCGGTTTTCACAATATTACCGTCGTCGACGTGCAAGGTCTTCTGAACGCATTGAGCGGAGAGGAGAACCGATACTCGGTTGAGATCGGTCAAAAAGTCGTCAACGAAGTAAAACTCGAACTCGTGTGCGACAACGAACAACGCGCAGCGGATGCCGTGGAAGCGATTCGAGAACATGCGAAGACCGGCAAACCCGCGGCAGGTTGGATCATCATCACAGACATCCAATCGGTAATCGAAATTGCCGATTGACGCAAACGAGGATGGGCTAACTGCGCGCTAAACCAAAGGACCGAGGACATGGGAGGAAGTGCTATGACTAGACTGTCTACTTATGTGATGGTGTTGCTAGCCGTAGGGTTCACATCGGCATGCACATCGTTACCCTACCGGCTTCACGATACCGGGGTTCGACTTGAGCCGACCTCAAGCGATGGCGCTGACATCCGATCAGTCGGCTTTTGGACCGATGACACCCAGATCTTGCTTCGTGGCGAGGTGATTGCGAATCGTAACGAGAGTCGCTCGTTGTCGGGTCATGTGGATGTCGCCATCACGGTGCCAGACGGGTCTAACACCGTGTGTACGGTTGCACCTTTGGAAGATAAGCGACAGTCACCAGTGAATACCTACAGTCGACGATTCGAGTCGATACCACCGGAAGGCAGCCGAATACGGGTGTCGTATCACGCTAGCCCGAGTCATCCCGATTGTGCTCGCTAAAACCAACAGTAGCGGTTCACTAACAACTGCCGTCGTCGGGACGTATTGCCCTTGAGAGCCAGACTATGAATAAGGAAAAGTGGTACTCCATCGGTTACTTGGGGCTGAGCATACTCTTCTTGCTGATCGTCCTCGGCACGGCGGCGTGGCATTTCTTCCACGACCATCATGACGACACGAGTCAAGGTTCATCGGCGGGCGCCGAGCCGGCACCACACGCCGTTACAGTTCATAACAACGACAGAACAAAGACAAGAAACGAGGCAGCGGGATAATGACCGAAAAGACCTTAGCGGAATTAACGATTCTTTTACCCGATATCCAGAACGATCGGGATAAATGTGTAGAACGTCTTGTAGACGCTCTTAAAGCGCGCGCCGGTGTCGATGCTGCGCATGTGCTTGAGCGCGATACGGACGCGCCAGGAACACTGTGCATCCACTACGATCCTGATCGCATATCACTACAGGAAGCCCGCACACTGGCAGAGCGATCGGGTATGCAGCTCTCCGAGCGCTATGGTCATCTGTTGGCCGAGGTCGAACCGATGCAGCCACGGCAAGCACGTCGACTGTCGGATAAATTGATGCGTCAAAGTGGGATTCTGGAGGCTCATGTTTCGGCTGATGGCGCCGTTCGTATCGAATTTGATCGCGATGTCCTAGATGAAGCACAGGCACGTGATGTTTTTCGCG
>JABDKH010000160.1 GCA_013002345.1 Rhodothermales bacterium | reverse complement strand
TACCTGAGGTTCACGTCCTTCGACAGAAGTTTCCGTAGAATTGGCGCGAACGCTTCGCCGACCGCTTGTTCGAGTTCGGTAAGGGGCGGGGGCTCCTCGTTAAAAATCGCATACATGACGGATTGCTCGTAGGCACCGGGAAACGGCATTCGACCCGTCAGCATCTCGTACAGGACGACGCCGAAAGCCCAGATATCTGTACGTTGATCGACTGGCTCTCCCCTCGCCTGCTCAGGCGACATGTACGCGACCGTGCCCATCGACATGCCCATGGTCGTGACCATGGTGCCTCCGTCCATCCTCGCCAGCCCGAAGTCGAGAATCTTGGCTCGCCCGTCCGGCAGCACCATGATATTCGCGCTCTTGATGTCACGATGAACAATCCCTTCATCGTGGGCAGCGCGAAGACCTTCTCCGATCTGAAGAGCGAGCTCGTACGCGGTATCGACATCTACCCGTCCGTCCTGGATCCAGTCCTTGAGCTCTTCACCCTGGACAAGCTCCATGATGATGAACGTATCGTCACCGTCTTCACCGATCCCATGAACCGTGGCAATATTGGGATGGTTCAAAGCTGCCGCCGCCTTCGCCTCCGTAACGAATCGCTCCCGAATCTCATCGGTGATTTCCGGGCCGGAGAGCAGAAACTTGATCGCCACATTGCGCCCGAGGCGCGTGTCCTCGGCCAGGTATACAACGCCCATGCCGCCAGCTCCCAGTTGATCGACGATCCGGTAGTGGGAAACAGTCCGGCCGATCATGGCTCTTTCGTGCGGGAATGGTGGATAACGGACGCGAAAAGTCTAATGTACGCTAAATTTTGTAGGCCTTGCCCCTACATTGTGTCGGAGAATCCCCTACATTTACTGCCTACCCGGCTCGGTTGCTTTTGTATTCTGTAGTTTATAATGATCTACAATTCGTCGACCGCAAGTTCCGTCCCGGGTGCGAAAAGGCTGCAGTTCCCCCTTTCGCCAGATATTACGTAACCGGGATTCACCTATTTGATCGTCGCCAGCAATGAAAAAGAACACCGTTGCCGCATCCGTTGCGGCCCTGCTCCTCGTCTTGACACTTTACGGATGTGATTCGTACGAGGCACCCATCACCGGAGCCGACGACACGGCTGCGGAGCTGTCCGAATCGCCGTTCACTCCCCCGTCCCGTACCGGACCGGCCAAGGAATACAATGATCACAATGGCCCTAATGCTTTGATCGGTGACTACGAAGTCACACTCACGATTCCGGACGGCACTCTCTTCGGCGACAAGATCGATACCTACGTCTGGACTGTCGAGTACGTCGGAGATGATGCGAACGACAAAATCAATCACTTCGCGATCACCCTTGATGAGTGCGCCGCGGCCGGCTTCGACTCGAACGATGACGGGTTCAACTCCAATAGCAGCACCGAGTTTGACGTCCAATGGCACCCAAGTGAGGGCCAGGGCGGGCCATATGTGTTTACCGGTCAGTACCCTGCTGGACAGGGTCGGTGGATCGGATATGGGACAGCCGAAATCAAGACCTCTGGAAACCAGAAGTTCGATGGCACTATCCTGCTGCCATGCATGAACACGACAACCATAGATGCAAGCGTCTTCTTTGATGATGACCGAAGTGGGACGAAGGGCTTAGGCGAAGCCGGGCAGCCCGGAATTACCGTAGAGTTGAGAGACGCCGACAATGAGGGCGTTGCACCGGCGGATCCTGACAACGAGGTAGTCGCCATTGAGACAAGTGGCGCGGATGGCGTTCTGTTGTTCGAGGGCGTATTCATCGATGGTGACTATACACTGGCACTGCCGCCATCGGTGACGGATCTCTGGCTGACAACTAATCTCCCGGATGCTGTCAATGTAGTAGGTCCCACGCCCACCTCTTCACCGATAGGACTGGACAAGTACGACGTGAAGGGATTTGTATATGCAGTGGATGCGGGCGGGCTCAATCCAGCCGCTCTTCCGTCTGTCAATATTGAATTATGGCAGGGTTCCGTAAAGGTCGCGGATGCGACTAGCACGGCGATCGCAGACTTGAATTATGTTTTGGAAAACGTGTTCGGGAATCTGCTCTCGACGGGTTATGACGAATATCAGATCCGTATTCCGAAATCAACTAACTCGGGGTTGTACAGTGCCTATGTGCCTCTTTCGGGTGTCACAACAACTTCCGACGGATCGGCGGTGATCAATGGCGTTCGTGTCGGAGGCGAGATCAACGCCGGATGTGGAGCAGGCAATTCCTGTGGCAACGACATCGGATTCGAACCGGCTCTTTATGATATCTCCGGTTTTGTCTCTATCGATCCTCGGAACACGCTGACAGGAACTATAGATGAGATTGTAGTCGCAGGGATTCCAGATGTGACCGTCGAGCTGCTTTCCTTTGAGGGCGGCGTTTGTTCGAGCGTAGCGCTAGCGACTCAGATGACCGGTGTAGCATACGCTGTCACGCCGGATTCCGGAGATCCGTACGCCGAGAATTACGTCTTTGCCGACGTACCCGCCGGAACCTACTGTATTTCGATTCCGGAGATCACCGACGAGCCAGAGGACTTCAATGAGAGTCTGGCCGGGTTGTACACATTCAAGGGCGTTGACGTCTCAGGCGAACCGGGAGCACAACTCCTCGTGACCGTGGGACCCGATTCCGCTCGTAATGATTTTCCGTGGGAGGCGGAGCCCGACCTTTACACATCGGCCTTCAGGTCCAACCCGGACTACACCATCTTCTCGCTTGGTGTGACGGAGTGGCTCAACAAGTTCAAGACTGTCTGCCGGACGGGAGATGATCTGATTCCCTACAAGGATCGGTTCAAGGTTGTTCAGCCTCCAGTCTCGGCGGCTTTCCTCATCAACCATCTTAACACGTTCCTCTATCCGACTGTACCGCCGACGACGTTCCAGAATGCGTGCGACGTCGCTGACGCCCTTAGTCAGCCGCTTGCGGAAGGCCGTAATAATGTCGATGAGTTGAGCAAGTTGTACTGGCAGCTAATAGCTGCTGAACTCAACTATGCAACGCCGAAACTTGGACTGGTACTCAATCCAGCGGGAGAAGAGGACGGCCCCATTCCTGAGAATATGCTGCGATACATGGAGCGTTTTCTGGAGCAGGAGCTCTTTGGCGCTCAGACAGCTGCCAAGGTCAGTTCGACGTACTCATCTGAATCCGGCATGCTCTCGTCCTACAACGGCGGCGGCGGTGGAGGCGGAGGAACTGGATTCGAGTAGACCAGGCGGTTTTGATTGAGTCGGACAGGGCCGGGCGCACGATTTTGATCGTACGTCCGGCCCTCGTGTTTAGGGTGCACCGCGTGACCTTCTGAGTACGATGCGGCAGGCCGGATCCCTGTCAACGCCGTTCTTACCGCGGCCAAAGTAATTCCCGCGCGAAATCGATCCTTCACCGGACTTACATTGGAACGCAAAACCTTGATTTCGCGTCGTTTCGATCGATAACTACGTCAGGGTGACAGATCTCCGTCGTCACAATTTCAAGAATGCTCGTATTTAGGAGCTCGGCGGTCTCTCGCGAACCGACCAGGGTCGATTCGGGACCAGGCAGTGCGTCTTCACATGTACATGAGTTTCGCGACCCCACATATTCGGATCCGGGTGCTTCTCGCACTGATGTCGTTTGTCTGTCTTCCCGCAACGGGGCAGCTTCTCCCCTTTACTCACTACACACCTGACAACGAGATCGCTCCCCTTCCGTCGGCAGATGTCATCGACGTCGACCAGGACCGACTCGGCTTTATCTGGATGACGGTGTTCTCGTCCGGACTTGTCCGGTACGATGGTCATTCTGCCGAGGTGTACACCACCGCCGACGGACTGCGCGACCTGAGCGTCCGGACCGTCACAGAGGATCGCCTCGGAAGGTTGTGGGTTGCGTCCGACGGGGGGCTGTCCGTGTCAACCAAACCACTCGGGGAATATGGACCGAATGAGCGAATCCAGTTCACTACGACGATCGGCGATACTGAACTGCTTGACGTGTCGGTTTCGCAGGTAGCCTTTTCGGTCGATGGGATGGGCCGCATCTGGGCGGGCACGAGCGCTAACGGCATCGTTCGGTATTCAATCGGCGACAATGGCTCAGCCGTCGCAGATACGATATCCACATCCATTCAGCCTGGCGAACCGAATCTAATCGTGTACGCTGTCGAAACGAGGCGGAACGGTTCTGTCTGGGCAGCGGTGTCCAGGCTGAACAGGAGTTTCTTCCTTCGATTTGCAGACAGCGCGGATGAACATACGATTATTCCCGCACCCTCCGCCGATCCGATCAACGTGCTGTACGACGCCCCCGACAGTACACTCTGGATCGGGACTAAGACCGGAGCGGTCTGGCGCCTGGCTGAAGAGGCTCCGAACGTCAGATTTGAGCCTGTCTTGTCTGGATACGAAGGAGATGTCACGGACTTTAACTGGTCGCCGGACGGAATGTGGGTGGCGACTTCGAGCTCGGGCGCTATCCGCCTGGATCGTGCCGGTTCGGTCGTGAGAACGTACAGTCGTCGCAACGGACTCCGATCCGACGCGATCAACGACATTATGACCGATCGGGAGGGCAATCGCTGGTTTGCTCAGTCCGGGGGCGCCTCAAAACTGCGTGCCAATTTCGACGCGTTTCTGAACTACAGCGCGCAGTCGCAAGTTGGAGAGGCTCCTGTACTTCCAGCCGCCCAGGTCACGTCAGTGATTCCGGGCAAACCCAACGATCGCGTCGGGTGCTCTCTCTGGGTGGGCACGTTTGGCGGCCTCGCCTGCGTTTACGAAGACGGGTCGTCTGAACACATTCTGGCTGAAGACGGACTCCGACACAGTCAGATAAACGCCATCGTCACTGATGCGTCTGGCAGGGTGTGGCTAGGCGCGTACGAGGGCATCAACGGAATCAGACTCCCTGGTACGCCACGCCTTCCCCGTGCACCCGAGGCATCGAGGATTACCGTCAATGGAGTCGGTGTCGATGTCGGAGGGTATCGGCGGACGACGATTCTCTCTGCAGTGCGACTTCGCATGCCGCTAGATTCGGACCGGCAACGCACCATTGAGACGATCTGGTTTCAGGGTTATCGGAGCATCTACCTGTTGCTTGACGATCGATGGTTCACATTCCGCGCCACATCAGGCCTTCCAGCAACGTACTATCACGCCGTCGCGTTTGACGATGAGGGGCGCCTGTGGGTCGGTACGCGCGATCACGGCCTGTACAGATCTCGTGCGCCTTTGACGGTGGCCAGCGTCGAGAGCATGGAACGTCGGCCGATGACTGTTTCTCTTGGACGTGGTACACGCGCGTTCGGTGACGAAGTACTCGGCGACATCTTCGAGCCAATCTGGGAAGACGGGCCGGTATCAAAGATCGAATCGATGGTCAACGATGCGGGAGAAATGTGGGTTGGCACGTCAGGGGGCCTTTACTCCCTTAGTCATGACCCCGTAGCCGTGACAGCGAAGATCGACGTTGCCAGCGGCCTGCCGGCAAGTAATGCCTTGAGCATTGCCGTGTCGCCAACTACAAAAAATCTGTGGGTGGGTACGAACGCGGGTCTTGCCGAAGTCGATCCGGAAAGCCACGAGGTAGTCCGCACGGTAACTAAGCAAGACGGACTTATTGATAATGAGGTTTGGTACTACGGCTCGGTCTTCGTCGACGAAAGTGAAAAAGTCTACTATGGCACGGCGAACGGACTGACGGTTTACAGTCCTGTCCTCGATGGTCCGAATTCAGTTGCGCCGACACCCAGAATCACGAGGATTGCATATCGTGAGAATAACTGGGGTAACAACGAGCTTGTCCTCGAGTATGCGGCGCTTAGCTTCGCCAACGAACGACAGGTCCAGTACCGGACGCGACTTGTTGGATACGACGAGGACTGGTCGAGCTCGACACCGGATCATCGTATTCGGTACACCAACCTTCCTGCATGGCTGTTCTCCCGAAACTACACGTTCGAGCTTGTGGCCACTAACAATCATGGCGTGGCATCGACCTTTCCGGTTCGAAGCACGATCTCCGTCATGCCGGCGTGGTTTCTTCGTTGGTGGGCCTTCGCCATCTACCTGATTCTCGCGGGCGGTGGCATCTACGGGTATATCCAGCACAAGACCCGGATCCAGGCGGAGCAGTTGGCCAAGGAGCGCAAGATCAACGAGCGCCTCCGCCGGATCGACAGGCTCAAGGACGAGTTTCTCGCAAACACATCCCACGAACTGCGTACGCCTCTCAACGGTATCATTGGGATTGCGGAGTCGATGATTGATGGCGTTGCCGGTGTCCTGAGTCCGAAGGCAATGAGCAACATCGGACTCATTGTTGCATCCGGCAAGAGACTTGCAAATCTCGTCAATGACATTCTCGATTTTTCGAAGCTTAAGGAGCACGATCTGGAGCTACAGTTGAAGGCCGTAGACATGAGCGTGCTCGGCGATATCGTTCTTCGGGTTAGCGAGCCGCTGATCCAGAAGAAGCCGCTCATCCTGAAGAACGCAATTCCGAGAGACCTGCCCCCTGCCCTGGCAGATGAGAACCGTCTCCAACAGGTGCTACACAATCTCGTCGGCAACGGGATAAAGTTCACGCCCGAAGGGTCGGTAACACTTACGGGCAGCGTCGAGGGTGAATTCGTCAGGATTTGTGTCTCTGACACCGGCATTGGTATTCCGACTGATAAACAGGAAGCCATCTTCCAGTCATTCGAGCAGGTCGACGCATCAACGGCTCGCGAGTATGGTGGCACAGGCCTGGGGCTGGCTGTAACCCGACAATTGGTAGAACTTCACGGAGGAGAGATTGGAGTCGATTCCACTCCGGAAAAAGGTTCGACGTTTTTCTTTACCCTGCCGCTCGCAGATGGTGAGGCTGATGAACTCGAAGGTGCTGAGTATCTCCAGCGTATCGCAGATGCTGGTGTGGTTCAGTCGGGCGAAGGTGGTGAAGTCGAGTCTGAAGTGTCCGTCGCGGCGGATGGCGAGGAGTTCCGTGTACTGGTCGTGGACGATGAACCGATCAACCAGCAGGTGATGGTTAATCAGCTCTCGATGGCGAACTACAACGTCACCCAGGCCATGAACGGTGCGGAGGCGCTGCGAGAACTGTCGAATGGCGACAAATTTGATCTCGTTCTTCTCGATGTAATGATGCCAAGAATGTCAGGCTTCGAGGTATGCAACAAGATCAGGGAAACTTACCTGCCCAGCGAACTGCCTGTCATCATGGTGACGGCCAAGAACCAGGTGTCAGACCTGGTCGAGGGACTTTCGTCCGGAGCAAATGACTATATCACTAAACCTATCGCCAAGAGTGAGTTACTGGCACGAATTAAGACACAACTTAATCTTCAGAAGATCAATGAGGCATATGGTCGGTTCGTACCGCGTGAGTTTCTGCGCTACCTGAACCGCGAGAGTATCATCGACGTCAAGCTCGGTGACATGGTGCAGAAGGAGATGACCATCTTTGTGTCCGATATCCGGAGATTCACGACGCTCTCGGAAAAGATGACGCCCGAGGAGAACTTCGAATTCATCAACGCCTATCTCGCCCAGGTGAGTCCGGTTATTCGGGATCATGGGGGCTTCATTGACCGATACACCGGGGACGCCATCATGGCGCTGTTCCCCGAGCAGGCCGAGGAATCCGTCAAGGCCTCGATAGACACATTGAAGATGTTGTCCGAGATCAATGCGGTGCGGAAGAGCCAGGGTGATCTGCCCATCGAAATCGGTATTGGCCTCCATTCCGGCAGCCTGATGCTGGGAATAGTCGGCGAGAGTGAGAGGGCCCAGGGAGACATTTTTTCGGATGCCGTCAACCTCGCAAATCGAATTGAGGGCCTGAGCAAGCTCTACGGAGCATCGCTCGTTGTGAGCGAAGAGACGTTGAGTCGCCTGCCGGCTGACAACACCTACCATCAGCGATTTCTGGGCAAAGTGCAGGTAAAGGGAAAGAACGAGCACGTTGCCGTATTCGAGATCTACGACGGTGATCCCGACTACATGATTGACCTCAAACTCGACACGAAGAATGACTTCGAAGAAGGACTCGATTGCTATTTCGCGCGCGAGTTCACGACCGCATCAGTTTGCTTCAAGAAGGTGATCGACAGGAACCCGGACGACAAGACCGCAAATCTGTATCTGCGACGATCGGCCCAGTTCATGATCCAGGGCGTACCGGATCACTGGGAGGGCGTCGAAGCAGTTGACGAAATTGGCGCGGGCCCATCTTCTCCCCCGCCAACTTCCCCGAACCCGTCCGTGTCGCCTCGTTCGACAACATCCCATCGCCGGGTCACGGCGCAGCCATCACGTTCTTCGAATGGTGGTGCGTTGGCTCCGACGAATGGAGAAGACGGCATCGTCGAGAAGACGTCGCGACTCACAGCTGCAAAGTCAGCAGTCGATGAGACGCAAACCGTCGCGTCAGAGGAGGTTGAAACCAGCGAGTCGCGCCAACCCTCCGAATTGTCGCTTGCTGCACCGCGCGAACAGGACGTCACGAAGGCCGGGAAGTCAAAGGAGAAGTCCAAAAAGAAAGACAAGAAGAAGTCAAAGAAGAAGGACGGCAAGCGCGGCAAGAAGGCTAAAAAGAAGAAGAGCAAGGGGAAGTAATTCCGCCTTCTGACGGCCGACAGCATGTGACACCGCCCTCCACTCACTCACCTTACGACATTATCAGGAAACACCTGTCATCCGGTGTCGGGTCTCTTCACTTGTATCATCCTGCGCGCTGCCTGTGAACTGACACCACACACCGTCCATGGAGCTCCGATCGTCACCCCGAGTCCTGAACGACGCCACGGAAATGCTCCTCGCAGATGGCACGAGAGTAGCCGTGATCGGTGGTGGCCCGGCGGGGTCAATGTTCAGCTACTTCCTGCTGGGTATGGCGGAATTGGTTGGCGTTGACATCGCTCTGACCATATTCGAGCCGCGCTTCTTCACGCACAGCGGTCCTGCGGGATGCAATCACTGTGGCGGGATCATTTCCGAATCTCTGGTCCAGCTCCTCGCGACGGAAGGCATTAATCTGCCCGAGCATGTGGTTCAGCGCGGCATCGATTCGTACATGCTGCACATGGATGTTGGAGACGTCCGAATCGAGACGCCCCTCCAGGAGAAAAGAATCGCAGCGGTTTATCGGGGGCATGGTCCACGTGAATCGGTTCCCATCGATTTCATCGGGTTTGACAAGTACCTGCAGGAACTGGCCGAAGAGGCGGGCGCCACGATCGTTAACGATCTGGTGACCGGGCTCGACTGGTTGTTCGGGAAACCTCGCCTTTCATTCTCGTCCGCGGATCCTGCGACTTTCGATCTCGTGGTTGTCGCGTCCGGAATCAACAGTCGAATTCTCGGTCTTGTGTCTGATGAGAACGCACGGTACAGGCGGCCGGACTCCATGAAGACTTTCATATGCGAGTATCATCTCGGACGCGACCGAATCGCAGAGCACCTCGGGACATCGATGCATGTATTCCTGCTCGACCTTCCGAGACTCGAGTTTGCGGCCATGATACCGAAGGGCGATTTTGTTACTCTCTGTTTACTCGGCCATGATATCGACTCGACACTTGTCGAATCATTTTTGTCGTCCCCGGAGGTAAAAGCATGCTTCCCGGATGGCTTCGCTCCGGACAATGTCTGTCATTGCTTCCCACGTATCAACGTGAAGGGAGCGCGGCAACCGTTCGCCGACCGGCTTATCTTTATTGGGGACTCGGGTGTCTCGCGACTGTACAAGGACGGTATCGGAGCCGCGTATCGAACGTCCAAGGCCGCCGCCGGCGCAATTGCGTTCCATGGCTTCTCTGAGCAGGCACTGCGGAAACACTATTGGCCGGCCTGCAGAGCCATCAATCTCGACAACGCGCTCGGGAAGTTTATTTTTGGATTCAGCCACCTGATTCAGAAGACACGCTTTTCCCGTCGCGGCGTACTCAGGATGACCGCCAGAGAACAGGCATCACAACGCTCCGAGCGTCTGATGAGCAGTGTGTTGTGGGATCTGTTCACCGGCAGTGCTCCCTACCGGGATGTGCTGATGCGGACCATGAAACCGGCATTTGTCGGAGGTCTGATTTCGAATCTCGTGGTCGGCAATCTGGCGGGCCTGCGCAACAATGGATCTACTGAGGGAAAGGCCAATGAAGTCTAATCTTCTGGGTAAGTTCTACGACACCGGCGCCACACTTATTCAGCAGGGTGAGGTCGGTGACTGCATGTTCGTACTGCAGGAAGGCGAAGTTGCGGTACTGAAGGAGGAAGACGGCAAAGAGGCTGTTGTTGATGTGCTGAAGAAGGGCGAGATTTTCGGAGAAATGGCTATCATTGAGAAGCAGGTGCGGTCCGCTACTGTCCGGGCCGTAACGCCGGTTCGCGTTCTCACGATTGACAAGAAGACATTCTTGCGACGGGTTCACGAAGATCCTACTCTTGCTTTGAATGTTTTGAAAACCATGTCGGGTCGAATTCGAAAACTGGACGCGGAGTTGACTCTGCTGAAAGGCGACCTGGCGCCCACGACCGGCAAACAATAGCGTGGAACCGGCTCCAAACATAACTCGGCGTCCAAGGCAGCAGACGAAAACTCCGCCATGCGCAGCAGGATGTCCCAGCGGCACGGACGTCCGAGGCTGGCTCGCAGTGATCTCCCAGCGCACGACGTTCGGCTATTCGGAATCGGAGGCACTCGAGAAGGCGTGGAACATGGTCGTCGAGCGCAACCCATTCCCTGCGACCATGGGGCGAATCTGTCCTCACCCTTGCGAGTCTGGGTGCAACAGATCGGACAAAGACGGTGCCGTGGCAGTTAGTGCTATGGAGCGGTATCTCGGCGATCAGGCTATTCAGAACAAGCTGAAGCTTCCCGTCATCGAAGGCCCAGCCCGGTCTGAGAGTGTGGGCGTAATCGGATCCGGACCGGCGGGGCTTTCCTTTGCGTATCAAATGGCCCGCC
>JABDKH010000159.1 GCA_013002345.1 Rhodothermales bacterium | reverse complement strand
ATCTCGATGGACTCCGAGACCGAAGAGAGGAGGTCTTCCGAAATCATCCGACATTGAACGACGTGCTTTTTGTGTACTCGTCGCAGAAGATCGAGATCGAGTAAGTACGCCATGAACGCGCTGGATCATTTTGTCTGCGTTCCAGCGGGTGCTTCTCCATCGAGCGCCCAGGCAAGCTCCGGTTTCGGACCTGATGCTCGATAGAAGATGGGCGGTGGCGTAGGTCGGGAATGCGGCGAATCAACGCCTTCAGCTTCATAGCGACGACGAACGTGATGGATCGAAATACAGACAAAGACCGCAAGATCATTGACTCGTGGAGTACGAACGCGTCGCCGTGGATACGTGCTGTTCGGGATCGGGAAATAGAGAGCCGGAAGCTGGTTACCGACACAGCTATCGTCGATGCTGTCATGAACCGAAACCCGGAGTCGGTGCTGGACCTGGGCTGCGGCGAAGGCTGGCTCGCGCGGGAGCTGGACGCAAGAGGTGTCGAAGTGATCGGTGTAGACGTCGTGCCGGATCTTATCGCTGCGGCCAGGCAAGCTGGTGCTGGCGACTTCCGCACGATGTCGTACGAAGACGTAGCTCGCGGACGGCTGGTGGTCTCAGTCGATATCGTCGTGTGCAACTTTTCCCTCATCGGCGCTCAGGTCGTCGATGATCTGATCCGCGCGACACCGTCCCTGCTGAAAGCTGGAGGCACCTTAATCGTCCAGACTCTCCATCCGGTCGCGGCCTGCGGCGACCGGCCGTACGTCGATGGTTGGCGCGAAGGATCGTGGGCCGGCTTCAGTAACGATTTCACCGATCCGGCACCGTGGTACTTCCGCACCATCGAAGGATGGACCGGGTTGTTCGAAACGGCGGGGTTCTCCAGGATCGAAATCAGCGAGCCGCTTCACCCGGACACGCATCTTCCCGCATCAATCATCTTCTGCGCAAAGATCAGCGAGGCGCAGGTTTCGAATTGAGCGTACGCCCTTTCTTGACATAGCGCGCGATTTCTTATTCCTTACAGATGCGCACTCACGAATCCGGATCTTAGACATCATGGCAGAACTCAAAACGAAACTGAACGACGCAAGTGTGACGGACTTCCTCAACAGTGTTGACGATGTAGAGAAACGGAAGGACTGCTTCGCACTTGTGGACATGATGCGTGAGATCACGGGCGCGGAGCCAAAGATGTGGGGAACAGCCATTGTGGGTTTCGGGACCTACCACTATCGATATGCCAGCGGCCGCGAGGGCGACTGGATGCAGGTCGGATTCTCCCCGCGGAAGCAATCCCTGACGCTCTACATCATGTCGGGCTTCTCACGCTACGACGAGCTCATGAAGAAGCTGGGCAAGCACAAGACGGGCAAGTCGTGTCTGTACGTGAAGAGATTGTCCGACGTTGATCCAGTTGTGCTGCGGAAACTGATCAAGGAGTCCGTGGCCCACGTGAAGAAGTCGAACGCCTGAGTAGATTTCTCCCTGGTGACCCGATCCTCGACCGTCGTTGCTGCCCCCCAACGGTCGCGGCAGGTGCAATCATATCCTGCGTTTAGCTGTCATGGCGGCCGCCCGGCTCGGAAGTGCCCGCTATCTCTCAGTCATCCAGCAGGCACCGACCAGGCACATGGTTACCATTCCGCAGCTCTTGCCTCGCACCCGGCTGCCATGATGCCGTCACGGCGGCCCGAACCGACCGTCATTGCGAGCTCCCGCCAGGAGCGCGGCAATCTGGGACCGTGGTGTCGGCACTACTTCGGATTGCTGCGCCGACCCGCATTGAACCCGTCATGGTTGCTCATTCAGGCTCGGAACTGACCGCCATATCGCAGACCTCCGCCAGGCACCTGGTTGCCATCTCGCAGTCCCTCCGGCCTCGCACCCGGCTGTCATGATGCAGTCACGGCGGCCCAAACCGACCGTCATAGCGAGCTCCCGCAGGAAGCGTGGCAATGTGGGACCGTGGTGTCGGCACTAGTTCGGATCGCTGCGCCGACCTCCGTCATCCGGAGGGTTGATTTTCCGGACGTGCCCGAGCACCCTGCCTTGCGAACTCTGAGCACAAACAGGCCACGTGAAGACCGCGCATTTGTCGATGGCGGGCTGACGGAAGAGCCACAGCGTTGTAAGTTAGCGCTGTCAGGTGCCCTCATCTTCCGTCATGCGTGTATCCGAATGAGCAACCTCCCAAAATGCATCGCCGTTTGTACGTGCCTGCTTGCGACATCGCTGGCTACGCAGGTCACATCTGCCCAGAAACGCGAACTGCCGGTCGACACGACAATTTCATCGCGCCACGAGGTAACAGTCAACGGGAAGAAGGTGCCCTACGTTGCTACCGTTGGTACGCAGCCGGTGTACGGCGAAGATGGCGAACCCGTCGCGTCGCTCTTCTACACGTTCTACGAACGGTCTGACATTACGGACCGCTCCCGGCGCCCGCTATTCATTTCGTTCAACGGGGGTCCCGGTTCAGGCTCGTTGTGGATGCACCTTGGCTACACAAGTCCGAAACAGCTGATCATTGATGACGAGGGATATCCGGTTCAGCCGTACGGCGTGCGCGACAATCCGCACTCCATCATCGACGTCGCCGACATCGTGTACGTGAACCCGGTCAATACGGGTTTTTCACGCATTCTGGGAGAGGCCGAGCGGGAGCAGTTCTTTGGCGTCAACGAAGACGTAGCCTACCTCGCTGGCTGGATCGACACGTTTATCTCCAGGCGCAAGAGGTGGACCTCACCAAAGTATCTCATTGGAGAGAGTTACGGGACTACGCGCGTTTCTGGTCTTGCCGGCAAACTGCAGGGGTCACACTGGATGTATTTGAACGGTGTGATTCTGGTTTCGCCGACCGGCCTTGGTATCGACCGCGGCGGTCCGGTCGGGCGCGCCCTTTACCTGCCCTATTTCGCTGCTGCCGCGTGGTACCACAAGCGACTGGCGCCGGAACTGCAGAGTCGCGATCTGGAGGACCTTCTTCCTGAAGTCGAGACGTTCACATTGGATAAGTTCATCCCGGCACTTTCTCGCGGCGGCTTCATCAACGACGAGGAAAAACGGACAATCGCGGCTGCCGTCGCCCGCTATGCGGGTGTTTCAGAAACATTCGTTCTCGACAACAATCTGGCCGTAGGGGCCTCTTCATTCTGGAAAGAGCTTCTCAGGGACGAGGGATATACGGTCGGCCGACTGGACTCACGCTACCGCGGCATCGACCGCTCTAATGCCGGCGATCGATACGATTATCCGGCGGAACTCACATCATGGAATCACGCGTTTGCCCCGGCCATCAATCACTATCTGAGGGACGTGCTCGGCTTCGATACAGACTTGAGATACTATCTGTTCGGTCCCGTACATCCGTGGAACAGGGAAAGGGACGACACCGGGGAGAATCTGAGACAGGCCGTCGCGGAGAATCCGTTTCTGCACGTCATGCTACAGTCCGGCTACTATGACGGCGCGACTGACTACTTCTCGGCAAAATACACGATGTGGAATCTCGATCCGAGCGGACGTCTTAGCGACCGACTTCGATTCAAGGCGTACCGGAGCGGGCACATGATGTATCTGAGAAAGGAGGATCTGAAGAGCTCGAACGATCACATCCGGGAGTTCATTCGCGACTCGATGCCGGCCGAGGGTGAACCTGCCAGGTATTGACTCTAACCGGGGCAGACTGAGACCGGCGCCGGGCCCGTCGGTCACTTCGTGCGCTGCCCGTCACCTCCAGCAACAGGGGTCCCCTCCGGATGAAGGTCAACACGAACGCCTGGAATCGCCTCCGATATAACTTCTATGCGCCGGTCTATGACCTGATTGCGCGCCCCCTCGTGTCGGGTCGGAAGCGTTCGATTCAGCTCCTCGACCTTCAGCCCGACTCCGATGTGCTGATCGTCGGAGCCGGCACCGGACTTGACTTCCCCCTGCTTCCCCGAACCGCGCACATTCTGGCAATCGATCTGTCACCGAACATGTTACAGCGGGCCTCGGAGCGGGCCGTACGCCTCGGGCTGGATGCAGATTGTCGCGTGATGAATGCCGAAGTGCTGGATCTCCCGGACGAATCGTTCGATGCCGTAATTCTCCACCTTGTGCTGGCCGTTGTACCCGACCCTGGCGCATGCATCCGCGAGGCCACCCGTGTGCTGAAATCGGCGGGTCGTATTGCAATCTTCGACAAATTCCTTTCAGATGAGTCCAGCCCGTCTTTGCCGCGGAGGGTGCTCGGAATGTTGACGAACACGCTCTTCTCTGATATCAACCGTCGCCTGGGTCCACTCCTTGCACACGGTAGTCTGGAAATACTGACTAAAGAGCCGTCGATTCTGTCGGGTGCCTACGTTGTCGTTGTTGCCGGAAAGATGGGTTATCGACAGTAGTCCGATCGAACGAGTGCTCGACATGTGAGTCGGACTTACCTTCAGAGCGCACTTCATCACATAACAAGTAATGGCACGATGAAACGAGCCGCTATCCGGGTGATCGCACAGTTGATTGTCGGGATGATAATCGCGCTTCCCGCGGTCGGACAAGAAGAAGATCTGTCGGAGCTGAAGGAGATTGCAATCATCGAGCAAAAGGTGATGGTCCCGATGCGTGACGGAGTCCGGCTCGCGACGGACATCTACCGGCCAAAGTCGGATGTTCCGGTGCCGGTAATCTTCTCACGTACACCGTACAACTTCAATTCATGGCGCGACGGTGAGTTGAGCGGCAGGACATTCCGTGCGGCACTCGACGCCGTGAAGCGCGGCTACGCATATGTCGTTCAGAACGAACGAGGCAAGTTCTTCTCTGAAGGAGAATGGGATATCCTCGGGCCGCCCACAACTGACGGATACGATGCATTCACGTGGATGGCGAACCAGGCGTGGTCTAACGGTAAGATCGGAACACTCGGGTGCTCCTCTACGGCCGAGTGGCAAATGGCCGTGGCCGCCCTCGATCATCCCGCTCATGCGGCGCTCGTGCCGATGGGATTTGGAGCCGGCGTCGGGCGGGTCGGCAATTGGTTTGAGCAGGGCAACTGGTACCGGGGCGGTGCACAACAGATGCTGTTCACGGCGTGGCTATATGGGGTCCAGAATACCCAGCGCCCGATGTTCCCTCCGGGTACTCCGCGGGAAGACATGGTTCGGCTCTCCAGATATTTTGATCTCGCGCCCGAGATGCCCAGCGTAGACTGGTCGAAAGCCCTCCGCCACTTGCCCGTGGCCGACATCATGAAGAACGTGGATGGTCCCATCGGGACCTACGAAAACATGATCCGGCGAAAGCCCAACGATCCGGCCTGGTACGAAGGGGGATTGTATCACGATGATATGGCTTTCGGAGTACCGAGCATGTGGTTCATGTCGTGGTACGACGTTTCGACGGGACCGAACCTGGCTCTCTTCAATCATGTCAGGGCCAATGCGACGGATCCAGAAGTGCGTGAGAATCAATACGCGGTCATCGCACCTACGCTCCATTGTGGCTACCGTAGGGCGACCAAAGAGACGATAGTCGGTGAGCGCAGCATGGGCGACGCTCGTCTGGACTACGACACACTAATTTACGGCTGGTTCGACTACTGGCTAAACGGTGAAGACTCTGGAATGCTGTCAGAGACACCGAAGGTGCAGTACTTCACTATGGGCATGAACGAGTGGCAATCGTCAAACACGTGGCCCCCGGACAACGTCGAGACCATCACCTATTATCTAACGAGTGACGCCGGCGCCAACAGTGTTTTCGGGGATGGAAGACTGACGACGGAGGCTCCAGCGCCGGGGACGGATGCTGACTCATTTGTGTACGATCCCGCTTTTCCCGTCCCGTCGTATGGAGGCAATGTTTGCTGCACGGGAAACGCCGTCCGCGGGGGCTCTTTCGATCAGCGACAGATGGAAGCCCGACAGGATATTCTTGTCTACTCGACTGAGCCGCTCAAGGAAGGGACTGAGGTCACGGGCACCATCGGCGTCACGCTGTACGTGTCATCTGATGCGCGGGACACCGACTTCACCGTGAAGCTCATCGATGTGTATCCAGACGGTCGGGCGTTTAACCTGGATGAGACCATCCAGCGGGTTCGATACCGGGAGGGATATGAGCGGGAAGTGTTCATGGAGCCCGGGAACGTGTATGAAGTGGAAGTGGGTCCGATGTCGACTAGCAACTACTTCGCAGCCGGACATCGTATTCGCATCGAAGTGTCGAGTAGCAACTTCCCTCGGTTCGAGCGCAACTTGAATACGGGCGGAAATAACTTCGACGAGGTGGAAGGAGTGGTCGCGCACAACGAAGTGCATCATTCGGCGCAGTATCCGTCACAGATTCGACTGCCGATCAGACGAGAATAGAATCCACACAACGGATTGATCCCGGCACACGGGCCGGGATGACGGACTCCGATTCATGCGAGTAATTTTACTCACTCCCAAGTCATTCTCGCGCCCACGTTCACGTCATTCTCGCGCACGCCCCTGAGTAGGCGGGGGAAGGCGAGAATCCACACAACGGATGGATTCCGGCACACGGGCGGGGATGACGGACTCCGATTCATGCGAGTAATTTTACGCACTCCCAAGTCATTCTCGCGCCCACTTTCACGTCATTCTCGCGCACGCCCCTGAGTAGGCGGGGAAGGCGAGAATCCACACAACGGATGGATCCCGGCACACGGACCGGGATGGCGCTGGAGGAGCACCCGCTACTGGACCGCACGGATTCCACCCGCAGCTTTCGGATCGTCGTTCGGCTGACTCCCGTAGGCCTACCGGCGCGCACCCATCTCATACTCGACTGGTGGCTCCGCACCCATCAGGTGGCGGACGAAGTAGTCCCACCGTCGTCGGATCATGTACCCTTCACGACCGAACCCGTGTCGCCGATTGGGGAACAACAAGAGATCGAAATCCTTGTTCGCCGCGATCAACGCGTCTACTACCAGCAGCGTGTTGTAGTACGGGACATTGTCATCCAGCGTGCCGTGTGCGAGTAGTAGTTTGCCCTTGAGGTTCTCCGCCATCAACTGGTTCGCCTGATTGTCATAGTTCGTCGTCCCATCCGCCTCAGTGACCAGTAACCCCTGCCATTTCTCGGCCCAGTCATCTTCGTAGTTCCGGTTGTCATGATTACCGGCGCCCGAGACCGCCACCTTGTAGAAATCCGGATAGCGAAGAATCCCCGCCGTCGACGCGAAGCCTCCGCCGGAGTGTCCGTAAATGCCCACACGCTCCAGATCCATCCACGGATATCGGCTCCCAAGCTCCTTAATGCCGGCGATCTGATCGGGTAAACCGTTGTCTCCCATATCGCCATAGTATGCCGCGTGGAATGACTTGGATCGCATTGGAGTACCCATCGCATCCAGTTCGACAACGATGAACCCTAGCTCTGCCAGGGCCTGCTTGTCCCCGCGCGACGGCATGAAGCTTCTTGTGCCCACACTGCCGGTCTGCGGGCCCGGATAGATATAGTTGATGACGGGATACATCTTTGATTCGTCGAGGTGGGTCGGCGTGTACATCAAGCCGTATAGGTCGGTCTGGCCATCCCGAGCCTTTACCGTGAACGGTATCGGAGCCTGCCAGCCCATATCAACCAGCTTGCTGATGTCGGCCTGCTCCAGTGATACGACGACCTCACCATCTGTATTGCGCAGCACCGTCGTTTGCGGAGTCGTGGGAGTCGAGTAGCTGTCGACGAAGTAGGCACCCGATGGCGAAAGCGAAATCTGATGACTCGCGTTCTCCGGTGTCAGAAGCGTCATGCCTCCGCCGTCGATTCCCACCTTGTACAGATACTGGAAATACGGATCACCGTCCTCTCGTCCGGACCCGGTGAGGTAGATGACGCGGGCGTCTTCGTCAATGTGCAGGACCTGCAACACATTCCACGGACCCCCTGTGA
The DNA here is from genome assembly GCA_013002345.1 of Rhodothermales bacterium. Taxonomy (NCBI): domain Bacteria; kingdom Pseudomonadati; phylum Rhodothermota; class Rhodothermia; order Rhodothermales; species Rhodothermales bacterium. The sequence continues at coordinate 4,711 of JABDKH010000159.1, read as the reverse complement.
TCTGCCGCCTCAGTTCTCCAGTGACGAGGTCATGCAGGTAGAGGTGTCCCCAGTCATCCCGCTGCGAGTACCAGATCACCTCGTTCGATTTGTGCAAGACATTCCAGTTCACCTTGTTGAAACCGGACTCGTAGAACGTGTCTACGATTTCCTCCATGACGTCTCGAACGTCACCTGATTCCGGATCTGCCACGCGCAGTTTCGCTTCCTTGTGGTCGCGGGAGCTGGATACGAATGCGAGCTCCGCAGAGTCGGCGCTCCACGTTACGTCGGCCCATCCTTCACCGCGACACACAATATGGTCACAGATGGTTGAGCGATGTGGGTCCGGCGGCATCTGCAGGCGCACGACATTCTCGGCATCGACGTCAATCACCACGCGTTCTATCCGGAAGATCAGGCTGTCGCCGGGCAGGGGGTACTTCCAGGAGTCAAGGGTCGGGTGTCCAACATTTGTGGTCGTGAGATGCATCTCACGCACAAAGCGCCCGTCATGCCTGAACGTCGCAATCTTCTTTGAATCCGGCGACCATAGAAGGACAGGCGTGTCACTACGGAGCCAGCCCGCGTTGTTAGTCGCGTAGCCGTAGTTTTCTGCGCCATCAGATGTAAGCTGCCTTTCTTCTCCCGACTCCAGATCCCGAACCCACAGATTGTGATCACGGACAAAGGCGCCCCGCTGGCCGTCAGGTGATTCAATCACGCTCCGATCGCGTTGCTGGTCGGTGCCGGGCTCTTGAGTACAGGCGTACGACTCCAGGTTGCAACGGAATCCTTCACGGCCAACGCTGAACGTAATCGACCCTCCGTCGTCCGAGAATTCGAAGTCGCGAAAGGGCAACTCGGTCGCGGAGTACGTCGGCTCCAGTGCATCCGAAAGCGCAAGTGACAGTCGGTCGTGATCAAATGCTCTCGTTCTTGTGCCGGCAACGGGATCGACAACTACAAACTCTGATCCGTCAGGAATGGAATTGCGGTACCAGAAGCGGTCTCCCGACATCCAGTTCGGCCGAACGGACATTCCGTAGACAAGAGGAAACGTGCTGGACGAGAGGTACTGCTCGGCGTGGGCATAATCCTCGGCCGCAATACTCTCTTGCTGGGCATTCGCGGGTGATGCCGCGACGATTAGAATCAGAAATGCTATTAAGTGTCTCATGGTCTGGATCGAGATGTGAGAAGTCGTGACGATGTGGGCGTAGCATGTCTTGTAGACTCTGACTGCTGCGCCCTCCCATTTGAACGTGACTTGAAGCGGGAAAATCCTGAATCCCGGGAGGATCTTCGTAAAAGAGAAGGTCCTTTTCCGGGATTGTCAAGCGTATTTGGATGAACATCTCAAGGTGTCGGTTGAGGTGCTCCAGGACCGCTCGACAGGCCTGCCGCTGACCAGGTCGCCTCCATCCCTGGTCTTCTCCGCCTATCTTCTCGCCATAGGCAATCATAATTGGTGACCCCATTGATGCAGGATTCATTCAAGATCGCCGCTGTGCAGGCCAGTTCCGTTTTTCTCGACCACGATGCATGCGTCGACAAAGTCTGTCGCTTGATAGAGGAGGCGGCGGCAGGAGGTGCACGGCTGGTCGTATTCCCTGAGGCATTCATTCCCGGCTACCCGGTGTGGTCGTGGTTTATCCCGCCGGTCAATACGCATCCCCTCCGCGAAGTCTACGCCGAGTTGCACGCTAATTCGGTTTCGATACCGGGTCCCACAACGGCGCGAATCGGTGAGGCGGCCGCGGCCCAAGGAGTCTCCGTTGCCGTCGGTGTCAATGAGCGCAACAGTGAGGCCAGTGAATCGACACTCTACAACACGCTGCTCTTCATTGGATCAGACGGGTCAATTCTCGGCAAGCATCGAAAACTTGTTCCGACCGCTGCTGAACGGATGGTGTGGGGACGCGGTGACGGAAGCGGGCTCAAGGTCTATGAGACCGAAATCGGGCGCCTCGGCGGTCTTATTTGCTGGGAGAATTACATGCCGCTTGCAAGGTATGCGCTTGCTGCAATGGGTGAACAGATTCATGTTGCACCCACATGGGATCGCGGCGAGCCGTGGATCTCTACGATGAGGCACACGGCAAAGGAGAGCCGGTGCTTTGTGGTGTCATGCTGTCAGGCGTTCCACAAGGACGACATTCCGGACAGGTTCACTTTCAAGGAGAAATTCCTCGAACACGTGGACGGATGGATCAATCCCGGCCTGAGTCTGATCGTAGATCCTGACGGCAAGATCGTTGCAGGTCCGGTGGCGGAGGAAGAGACTATTCTGTACGCAGACGTTCGGCCGGATCAGCTCGTCGGACCCAGATGGCAACTGGACGTCGCCGGCCATTACGCGCGACCCGATATCTTTGAGCTTAATCTCAATCGCAGCGCGACTCCTTTCCTTCAGATCGCGGAGAACGAGGCGAAACCGCTTGGCGATGACGTTCCACAACACGATGACGAGGTAGCGTAAATGGACCCGAGCATACTTCTTCTGCAGGAACGGACGCTGATGGCACGGCTCGTACGTGGTCTGGACCATGATCAACTGGTTGATATTCCTGAAGGTCATCGGAACAACATCCTCTGGAATCTGGGGCACGTGGTTGTGACACAGCAGAGGCTGCACAACAGGTTGGCTGGTCTTGAGATGTACGTTTCGCCAGAGATGGAGGCAGCTTTTCAGATCGGAACCTCGCCAGCCGATTGGACCGACGCGCCGGACCTCCCGACGATCGTGTCATTGCTACACGACTTGCCTGTGCGACTACGCGATGACTATAAAGCCGGCCGGTTCGCGAACTTTCAGGAATACACGACCGCCACCGGAATTCAGCTTGGGACCATCGAGGACGCTCTTGCCTTCAATCACTTCCACGAAGGTCTACACATGGGTGTGATGATGAGTCTCCGCAAATTGGTGACGTAACGTTCGTGAGGGCGTCGACCTCATTGAGCCGGTGGCACGAAATGTTGTGCGAGGCGCAAGTGCCACCCGTCAGTTAGTCCGGTTGTGACGGCGCGTCCAACACGCAAATCCGTTTATGACTATGAACAAACTTGCTGTCGTCATCACTCTTCTTCTTGCAGGCGCGGGTTGTGCTCAACCCGGAGTGCCGGACGCCGACGTGGAGTTTCTTGCATCGGACGAATTCACGGCGCTGGGGCTTCCGTTCTCAGAGGCAGTGCGCGTTGGTAACACGCTGTATCTCTCCGGACAGATCGGCAATCTGCCGGGGACGTTCGACCTGATCCCGGGCGGGGTGACGCCGGAGACCGAGCAGACGTTGAAGAACATTTCATCCATTCTTGCTCGGTATGATTCCGGGCTGGATCGAGTCGTAAAGTGCACGGTGTTTCTGGTCGACATTGGCGAATGGCCAGCCGTCAACGCCGTATACAGGACGTTCTTCGAACCACCCTATCCTGCCCGGAGTGCCGTCGCGGGAACAGGGCTGGCGCTCGGCGCCCGGGTCGAGATCGAGTGCATTGCGACGGTAGACTGACAGCCTGGGTGACGAGGCTGCCGGTATGTCCGTTTATGACGACATTCTATCCCTTTGCGCGCCCTCATGTACCAGTGAGATGTTGAGACTCGTCAGTTCAACTTGAACGAGATCGGCAATACCATCTGAACCCGCACCGGTTTGCCTTGGTGCTGACCGGGCTCGAACCTAATTTCGGACACGGCCCGAAGAGCTTCGGCATCGAGATACTTGCCTGCGCCGCCATCGTCGGAAGTCCCCGTTCCGAGGACGTCGCTCTGTAGAATCTCGGCATTTGAAACGGCGCCATCCTTTTCAACGACGAACGTGACAATGACGCGGCCCTCGATCTTTTCCTTCTTTGCCACTTCGGGATAAACGATCGACTGAGTAACAGCCTGAAGTCCACCTACGATCTGAGGCATCTTTTCGACCACGTCATAGACCTCTTCGGGTCCCGATTCTTTCTTTGCGGTGTCAGCCTCGGAGCCGGCTTCCACTACGGACGGGGTTGATTCGCTGCACGCCGTGAACGTGACGACGCCGGCGAGGACGGAGAAGACCAGGAGGCGCCGGACGATCGGCATGGTCAGGGTCGGATTCTTCAATCTTGTCATGGTTTCTATTCTTCTTGTTAGTTGCGATGCGGTGGTCGCCATTGAGGCGACGAGTACGGGCTGGCGTCTGCCGCGGACCCTGGAGACAGACAATAGAAGTTGTGCATATGCAGATCGATCTACGTCCGACGACGCCAGGACGGCGAGATCACACGCCGCCTCGCGCCAGTATGCATGGGTCCGGAAGAGGTAAGTGACGAGCGGATGCCACCCGAAGAGCGTCCGGACAATGCGGGCCAGCGTGTCCAGGGCGAAATCACCCCGGGCAAGGTGAGCGGTCTCGTGTAGCAGGATGAGACGTAACTCGCCGGGCTGTGACAGTAGTTCATCCGGCACGACAATGGATGGTCGCAACCAACCGAAGGCGGCGGGTGAGTCGATTGCTCCGGAGGACACCAGCCGAATGTGCGATGACACTCGCTGTTCGGTCTGTGCCTCATTCAGGATGTCGAGGGCCCGACGGTCCGTTACCTCTCTAAGGTCCCGCCGGAATCGCCCGAGTGCGCGGATGTCCGTGACGAAGCTGATCAGACCGAACACGGCCGCTGCGGCCGCGCTCGCCACCAGGATTAGAGAACCGATCGAAACGCCGGCCACCGTCGACAGGTCGACCAGTTCACC
>JABDKH010000158.1 GCA_013002345.1 Rhodothermales bacterium | reverse complement strand
TGAGATCCAGAAACTTTTTTCTCTGAACCTCCTGAACGCCCGAAAGCCATCCGTCCATAACGCGGTAACATGTGCCCGGTTTGCACCTGATTCGTCAAGTGCGGGCCCGCGTACACGCAATTGTTTGCGTTGCACATCATAGCGGTCCTATCTGCGCGGGCGGGACCAGAGTAAACCAAACTCTGGTCCGATATCATGAAAGCTCTGCGTAACCTGTCGCTGTCGCTTTTCGCCGTCTCCTTCTTTGTTCTCAGTGGCTGTACCGACAGCTTTATGCCGTCCGGCGAAGGTGCTGAGAATCTGGGTTCTCAGTTCGTTGCCTCCGGTGCTGAGGGTAAGCTGCGGCACGCTCACCTGCTTCCGACGGCCAACAAATTTCTCTCGCGCGGCAAGGACGGCGACCTCACGGCCATGAGTCTCATCCTCGGCTTCGATACAGCGGAGATGGAGGCCCAGAAAGTCCTGGAGCGCTACAAGGTGCTGGAACGCTACAAGGTGATCGAGCGCTACAAGGTCATCGAACGCTACGAGTATGAGTACGGCTTCGACGGATACGCGATCTACGTCGAGGACTCCCTCGGAGTGGGCGACTACACTTCGTTTCTTTCGGAGCTGATGGCCGATCCGCTGATCTCATGGTTCGAGCCTGATTTCTCCGTTTCCCTTCCTGAGTCAGAGGCTGTTTCGACGACTTCTACGCAGGTGGTTCCGTGGAGCGTGGCCGCCATTGGCGGGCAATCCAGCTGGGCCGTCTCGGGCGACGGGCAGGGCTCGGTTCCTGTGGATCTCTATGTGCTGGACACGGGCATAAGCCACGCGGACATCGACGTCGTCGAGAGCATCGACTTCCGCGACGGGGACATAGTTGATGCGTCGGACTACGACGGACACGGCACGCACGTCGCCGGTATTGCGGCTGCCATCGACGACCAGGATGGTCTGGTGGGCGTGGCGCCGGGCGCACGGGTGCACAACTTCAAGGTGCTGAATGATGACGGCAAGGCAGACGTTTCCATTGTGATCGCCGCTGTCGAATACATCACCGGGCAGAAGCTGGCCAATCCGTCGACGCCGATGGTGGTCAACATGAGCCTCGGCGAGAACATCGATTCCGAAACCTACACGGCGCTGGACGAGGCAATCGAGGCTTCAATCCAGGCGGGTGTGGTCTACGTGATCTCAGCAGGAAACCAGGCAGTCCCGGCGCACAAAGTCACTCCGGCGCACGTAACCGATGCGATCACGGTGGGCTCGTACGATCTGCTGGGCAGGTTCTCCTCATTCTCCAACCACGGTCCTTTCGTGGACATCCTGGCTCCGGGTGAGGATGTTCTGTCGCTGACTGCAGCGACCAACGGTGGTGGCATGGAGCGTATGGATGGCACGTCGATGTCGGCGGCACACGTCTCGGGCGCGGCGGCACTGTACCTGGCGCAGCATCCTTCGGCCACGCCGGCGCAGGTGCTCAGCGCACTACTGGCTGACTCGAAGAATTTTGTCACCGGTCAGCAGCCTTCGACGGCAACCAGGTCTGTCTGGGTTGGTGAAAGTAGTTCGCCGCTGACGGTGATGCTCGTCGCTTCCAATGGTGATGCACCGACAGCACAGGATCTGGCCAAGAAGACACTGTTCGAGTCCTGGGGATACAACGTGATCGTTGTTGACGACGGAGCGTCATCTTCGACTTACAACTCCGCGATCGCACAGAGCGACGTGGCGTACGTGTCGGAGGAAAGCTCCTCTTCTAACGTGGGTACAAAGCTGACTTACGCTGGCATCGGCGTCCTCAACGAAGAGATGCAACTAACAGATGAATTGAGCATCTCCAACAACAGAGTCACGAGCTACGAATCGTCATTATCGCTTTCGAACGCGACACACTACATCACGGAGTCTTTCAGTGGCTCGATCGCGCTGTTCGACGCTGCACAGCCGACTTTTGGTATGGGCGGTACTGTCGCATCAGGATTGACCGTTCTCGGTTCCTGGAGCAATGCGCCGAGCCTCGGCGTGCTGGAAGCGGGTGCAGCAACCTACGGCATCGGTGCAGCAGCAGGACGACGCGTGCAGCTGCCTTTTGGTGGCAATGACCTCGACATCAATGCTCTTACTGCCGATGGCGCCACGCTGCTGCGACGAGCGATCGAGTGGGCCGCGGACGGCGCGTCTTCGCCGACACAAGCCCCGGCCTTGCAGAGTCAGACTTTTGAGCGACGCATCGCCTCCGGCAACGACGATGCAGAACAGGATCTGTCCGACGGCGACATGTACATGGACAGCTCCGACCTGGAGCTCGTCGAAGATGGAAACAAGGATAGAACTCAGCTCGTGGGCATGCGCTTCACGAACATCGATGTCCCTCGCAATGCCACAATCACAAACGCGTACATCCAGTTCAAGGTAGACGAGCTCGATAGCGGAACGACGAATGTGACATTCCGAGCAGAGGACACGGGAAACGCCGCGGCCTTCGGCACATCGGACTACTATCTGAGCAACCGCGGTACGACCGCCGCCAGCGCGCAGTGGCTCATCGATCCATGGACGACGAGCGGCCAGGCCGGAAGTGACCAGCGCACACCGAATCTATCCAGCGTCATTCAGGAGATCGTGAACCGGGGTGACTGGAACTCAGGCAACGCGATGGCCATCCTGGTCTCTGGAAGTGGTGAACGTACCGCGGAATCCTACGAGGGAAATTCCGCAGAAGCGCCGCTGTTGCACATTGATTACGTGTACTAGGCCTGAAAAACGATCCATACGATAAGCGCGAGTCTCGACTCGCGACGCCCGGGGAGCCCGTAAGCTCTCCGGGCTTTTGGTTTCTGCGTGGATGGCCGCGCCCGCCGCCGCCCCGCATTCGCCAGGGCAGAGGGCGGGCATGACGCGCCCTTGTCGTACCGGCCTTCGCGGCGGCAGAGCTTGATCGGGAAGCCATGGAAGGTGGATCAAGACTTGTTTCACCTTCCTTTCCTGAAAGCCTCCACGTCTATCCGTCCTATAGCTTTCGAATGTGCCCGGTCCCGCGGCGATAGTCGGGGGGCCCGCGTACACGCAGCACGCTGCGTTGCACATGCATATCGGTCCTATCTGCGCGGGCAGGGCCAGAGCAAACACCAGACTCTGGTCCGATATCATGAAAGCACTGCGCAACCTGACGCTCAAGTCGCTTCCGTTTCTTTACCTGGCTGCATTCCTCGCATTCAGCGGCTGTACGGACAACTTCCTGCCGAGCGACGCATCGGAGAACCTGACCTCTCAGGTCATCGACTCCGGCAGCGAAGGAAAACTTCGTCACGGGCATCTTCTACCTCACGCCAACAAATTTCTCTCGCGCGGCAAGGACGGCGACCTGAACGCGCTCAGCCTCATCCTCGGCTTTGATTCAGCCGAGATGGAGGCCCAGAAGGTTCTCGAGCGCTACAAGGTGTTGGAACGCTACAAGGTGATCGAACGCTACAAGGTCATCGAGCGCTACGAGTACGAGCACGGCTTCGACGGCTATGCGATCTACGTGGAAGACTCACTGGGTCAAAATGACTACACAGAATTCCTGTCGGAGCTCATGTCCGATCCTTTGATCTCCTGGTTTGAGCCTGATTTTGCTGTCTCCCTTCCGGAGTCAGAGGCCGTTGCTGCAACGTCGACTCAGGTGGTGCCGTGGAGCGTGGCTGCGATCGGTGGGCAGACCAGCTGGGCCGTCTCAGGCGATGGCCAGGGCTCGGTGCCGGTAGATCTCTATATACTCGATACGGGTGTCAGCCATCCGGATCTGAACATTGTCGAGAGTATCGATTTCCGCGATATCACGAGCGTTGATCCGACGGACTACGACGGTCACGGCACGCACGTTGCCGGCATCGCGGCCGCTATCGACGACCAGGACGGTCTGGTGGGCGTGGCCCCAGGGGCAAAGGTGCACAACTTCAAGGTCCTCAATGACGATGGGAAGGCCGACGTATCCATCTCCGTTGCGGCGGTAGAGTACATCACGGGCCAGAAGCTGGCGAATCCGTCGACGCCGATGGTGGTGAACATGAGCCTCGGTGAGAATATTGGATCAGAGAGCTTAACAGCCCTCGACCAGGCCATCGAGGCCTCAATCGAGGCGGGTGTTGTGTATGTGATCTCGGCAGGCAATCAGGACGTGATGGCGCACACGGTGACCCCGGCACACGTTGCCGGCGCGATCACGGTGGGGTCGTATGATCTGCTTGGCAAGTTCTCCTCATTCTCGAACTATGGTCCTTTTGTCGACATTCTGGCTCCGGGTGAGGATATCCTCTCACTGAGCACGAGTCAAAACGGTGGTGGCGTGGAGCGAATGGACGGCACGTCGATGGCGACGGCGCACGTCTCCGGTGCCGCGGCACTGTATCTGGCGCAGAACCCGTCGGCGACGTCGGCGCAGGTGATAAACGCCCTGCTCGCCACGGCCGACGATTTTGTCACGGATGCTAAACCGTCGACCTTTACGAAGTCGGTCTGGGTGGGCGAGGAGCCTGCGAACGGCGGTGCATTACTTCCGGGGCCACCTTCGGCGCCGACGGATGGGTTGGTCTCACTCTGGTCGATGGACGAGTACGCTGGTCAGGTCGTACAGGATGTCGTGGGTAATCACGATGGCACACTCCCGGCGGGCGGACCCTCGCTGCAATCCGACGCGGGGATGTGGGGCGGAGCCGTTGCGTTCGACGGCAACGACGATCGCATCGATCTTGGCCCCATCGACGTGGCGGGCGATGAACTGACGCTCGCCTTCTGGTTCAATGCGGATGATTTCGGTACATCGGATGGTCGATTCATCTCGAAGGCCACAGATATAATGGATGACGATCACTACTGGATGGTCAGTACCATTGGCGACGGAACCGCACTCCGATTTCGACTGAAGACTAACGGTCAGACGACCACGCTAAAGTCAAGCACGGGTCTGCTGCAGGCCGGATCATGGCATGCGGTGGCGGCGACCTACGATGGATCGGCCATGCGTATCTACCTGGACGGCAACCAGGTCGCTCAGACCTCGAAGTCTGGACAGCTCTCTACGAGTGCGTCTGTGAACGCAGCTATAGGGAACCAGCCGCTGGGAGCGGGTTCGAAGCCCTTTGATGGTTTGATGGACGATGTCCGTATCTACAACCGCTCACTGTCGCCGTCGGAGATCGCAACCCTCGCGATGGCAGGGGATGATGGCAACTCAGGATCGGCACCGGTGGCTCACACGGTGGAGAGACGGGTTGCATCGGGCAACGATGATGCAGAGGAGCGGCTTTCGAGTGGCAGCATGTACATGAATAGCTCCGATCTCGAACTTATTAGTGACGGAAGCACGGGTCAGCTCGTCGGCATCCGCTTCACGAACATGGACATTCCTCAGGGAGCTACCATCACAAATGCGTACATCCAGTTCAAGGTGGATGAAACCAACAGCGGCGCAACCTCCGTTACGTTCCGCGGCCATGATACTGGCAATGCGGCAGCGTTCACGACGTCCGGCTACAACCTGAGCAACCGCTCCACGACAGGAGCAAGTGCACAGTGGCTGATCGAGCCCTGGAATAGCGTTGGAGCCACAGGCAACGACCAGCGGACGCCGAATCTCTCGGGAATCGTTCAGGAGATTGTGAGCCGCGGCGACTGGAACTCGGGCAACGCGATCGCCATCCTCGTCAGCGGAAGCGGTGAGCGGACGGCCGAGTCCTACGAAGGCAACTCGTCAGGTGCATCGCTGCTCCATGTCGAGTACGTCTACTAGAGAACGCAAGACGGAACCAGAATCAGCGCGGGCCCTGCTCGCGACGCCCGGGGAGCCCGTAAGCTCTCCGGGCTTTTGGTTTCTGCGTGGATGGCCGCGCCCGCCGCCGCCTTCGCGAGGGCGAGTACCGATGAAGGATCCATGCGAGGTCGTCTATCCAACACGACCAGTCTGTCTCACCGCCCGGATCGCTTCGCTACGCTCGCGATGACGAAAGGGCGGGCGCGGCCCTGACGAGATGAACCATCCTGCCGGGCTCACTGTCATCCCCGCCTGTGCGGCCATGACAATCGTAACCTGAGAGCCGACCGCCCTAATCCGCGCCGCAAACAACGACGGCCGGACCTCGTTATACCCGCTCGGCCGGTTACCCAGAGAGATCTACCCATGAGTCACGATCCAATACTCAACATCGCCTGGATCGACGACTACCACGGAGGCGATCCGCTCTTCGTTCAGAGCCTCGCCCGAGGCCTTGCGGCACGTCCGATGGGAGAGGCGCCACCGATCCTTGTCCACGGTGGAGCCGAGAGAGCCGAACGGCTCCTGGAAGCTCAGGGGATTCAGGTCGAGTATCGAGATGGCGTCCCCGCTTCGCACGACCCCGCAGCAAGGGCCCTTATCGAACGGGCGTACCGGGAAGTCAACAAAGAAACGGTCGCGATACTGACAGAGTTCGGCGTCCCCGCGGTAGGCATTCAGGGATGTGATCGGGGGCTTCTGACCCGGGCTGCCAGCGGGGAGCTCGTCGTGTCGCACGTCGACTGGCTCCGCCAGATCGTGGCTTCGGGCGCTGTCTCAGTGGTATCAGCTCTTGTCTCAGGGCCCGACGTAGATCCCGTCCCGGTCGGTGAGGCCCTCACCTCAGTCATTCGCGGCTTCTCCGCGTCCAATGTTCAGGCAACGATCTTTCCTCGCGGCTCTTCGAAACAGCTTAAGGCTAATACATATATGGACTTAGATGAGATTGCGGGCTCTATATCAGACACGGATGCCAGAACGCTCCAGGAGCTCCTCGCACATGGCATTCGCGTGGTTCTGACGGATGCGAGATCAGCCTTTGACGCTGAAACAGGTGCGATTTTGCGGATTTCGCCGTGATTTCGACGCAAAAACCTCCATTTTCGACCGATCTACAGACATCCGTCCTTGACTGCACAGGGCCGATACTGTAAGTTTTCCTCATTCCCGCGAGCGTTTTGGCGTTTTTGCAATTCGCTTTCCACTATTCATGCTGAAATCGGAGGATCTTCCATGAGCAAATTCAGCCAGCTGAAGGATTTTGTTGACAGTTTGGAGTCGGACTTTGACAAGTTTTACGGCAAGGACAACAAAGCCGCCGGCACCCGCGTCCGCAAAGCCATGCAGGACCTGAAGAAGATGGCCCAGGACATCCGAGTCGACGTACAGAACCGTAAGAATGCGTAGCACGGACTTCAGCCTACGACTTTGAAAAAAGCCGCACTTCAGGGTGCGGCTTTTTTTGTGTTCACTCGTTTTTGTAGCGGCATCGCGATATGCCTCTTTCGATGCGTCGCGTTCTTCCCACCGTCTTTGCAGCGGATATCGTGTCTCACTTGGTCCAGACCGCGATATTTGTTTGTCTCATAGCGTGTTGCTCCCACCAAATTTAGGATAGTCTGTCATGAAAAGAGTAGTTCTGTGTGTTATATGTGCTCTCGCACTCGTCGCACCGGCAGCCACCGCTCAGGATGCACCGGCTGAGGAAATTCCACCCGGGTGGAGGACCGGCGTTGTTGCGAAGCTCGCTGGATCTCAGGTTGGATTCTCAAACTGGCAGGGTGGCGGTATCAACTCGCTCGCATTCACTGCCGGTGTGGAAGGCGAGTCAAAAAAGGAGTCAGTGCGCTTCAAGCAAAAGGTCAATCTTCGACTCAGTATCGGTGCCATCAAGCAGGACACGCTTTCACTTCGCAAGGCCGAGGACGCCATCTTCGCCGCGTACGTAGTGCGCTACAAGGGAGATGGCTTTTTCGCCAAGTGGAATCCCACATTTGCGGCCGATTTGCGCACTCAGTTCCTCGAAGGGTTCGACTATGGATCGCAGCCCGAGGAAAGGGTATCGGACCTGTTCGCGCCCGCGTATCTCACGCAGGCGCTTGGACTCACCTACGGCATCGACGACTGGTTCTCGCAACGATTCGGATTTGGTGCGAAACAGACCGTTGTTACGATTGAAGAGCTTCGTGCTTCGTATGGCTTTCAGGATGACGAACTCGACAAGTCCGCCCGACTTGAAGCGGGCATCGAGTCGCAGACTCAACTGACGCGCGAGATCTTCAAGAATGTCATCTACAAAAGCACGCTGTCGCTCTTCGCTGCATTTAACAACGCCGACAAGCCCGACGCCATCTGGGAGAACCTTCTGACCATGAAGGTGAACGATTGGCTGCAGACCAATTTTGAGATGATTCTCCTGTTCGATGATGACGTCAAGAAGGAAATCCAGCTCAAGGAGGTTTTCTCCGTCGGCGTCGCTTTCACTTTACTCTAGCCGAGTCTCTCGGCGCACGGTAACCTTTTGATCTGATGCAGGGGAGCTTTAGCCGTACCTGGCGCGGCCGCGCGGGTCGGTGGAGCGTCGCCGCCTACGCACTGACCTCGCTACTGCTGTGGCCGATTCCACTGCTGAACGTTCTGCACGTGGAGTCGGCCGCGGTGCTCGCGGGCGTTGCGTTCGTGGTCTCAGGGCTCTCGAGTCTTCGCCAGTTTCGTGATGGTGTGTCTGCTGCGACGGTGGTCGTATGGCAGGTCGTGGTACTCGCGATTCCGCTGGTCCTGATGACCGTTCCGCTGGTGTGGTCGCCCAACTGCGCGTATCCGACCGGCCTGATGTTTTTTGTGCTGTTCCCGGTCGTAAGCGCCGTCCTGGCCTGTTCGGTGGCATCGCTTCTGCATGCTCTCGAGGTACCTCGAAGCAACACCGTGTTCCTGGCGATCGCGATCGGCTTCGCCGTCTTCCCGCCACTGTACGACATCGGGCTGCATCCCCAGTTGTACACGTACAATCATGTGTTTGGTGGCATTCTCGGACCCATCTATGACGAGCAGCTTTCGATTCGGCCCGGACTCTTCGCATTCCGGGGTCTGAGTCTGGCATGGGCGGCTACGCTATGGATGGCCAGCCGAGTCGCCACGCGCCGCGCGGGCGTTCGCGATCCCCTCACCGCGATGACCCTTGCCGTCTCCGTCGGACTCGTAATCGCCTATTCCTTGTCGGCCCAACTGGGATGGAATACCACTCATGCGATCCTTCAGGAGTCGCTCGGGAGCTCCATCGTGACCGATCACTTCGAAGTCCACTACGACTCACGGTCGGTACGTGGTGACGAGATCGAAGAGATGGTCGACAATATGGAATATCGATACTCCGTGCTTTCATCGATACTTGCGACAGAGATCCGTGATCGAGTCCGCGTTTACATCTATCCCACGGCTGAGAGTAAAGGTTCTTTGACGGGTTCTCGGACCACGAGTGTAGCTCCGGTGTGGCTCGCGCATCCGCAGATTCATATTCTGAAACGACGCGTACAGCAGAGTCTGGACCACGAGCTCGTCCACGTCTTCTCCCGCGAATTTGGCATGCCGATTCTGCGGGCCTCCCCGAAGGTCGGTCTCGTCGAAGGACTCGCGTCGGCCCTGGAGGCCCCGGACGGTCGACCATCGCCGGGAGAGCTGATGGAGGCTGTGATCCAGGACGGCTCGCGGGACTCTGTGTCCGTGGTCGATGGGCTGGCGACGTCTCTCGGAGCATTCGGCTTCTGGACGGGTCGCGGTGCCGTGTCCTACGCCGCTACCGGATCTTTCGTACGATACCTGCTCGAGCAGTACGGCGTTGCTGCGTTGAAGTCTGCATACCGTAGCGGTGACCTCGAGTCTGCATACGGAAAGAGCCGATCCCTTCTCGCAGCCGAGTGGTATTCCGCTGTACGTCGGTCCGAGCCCGTTTCACCCTCGGCGAAGTCGATCGCTGAAGCCCGGTTCAGTGTGCCGTCGCTTTTCGAGGCGGAATGTCCGCACACTGTCCCCGGATACATCTCCGACTATCGAGACGGCATCGATCAGATGAGTGTATACGACACACTCGCTGCAGTCCGCCTGTTCACACGGTCTGCGTCGGCAGACTCGGCCTATCTACCTTCGCGAGCGGCGCTCGCGTCGATCCAGCTTCGGCAGGGTGACCCCCGCCCTGTGCTGGCCACTGTAGCCATCGACACCGCTGCGATGCAGTATCCGCGGATGAAGGTTCTCGTCGCCGACGCTTATGCCATGGTCGGAAACGGAGACGCGGCCACGGCCATCTACGCGGAGGTTGCCGACATCGTACCTGAATATGCAGCAGAGATCCGCATGGCTCTGTGGATCAGGAGACGTCTCGCAACGGACGCATCTGCAGCGCGCTGGTACTTTCGTGGACTGGAACACGATCCGGTGCCGGCTACTCTTCTGGCCGATCCGGCATTGTCTCTTTACAGGGTCAGAAGGGCGATGTCAATCGATCGGAGTGCAGAAGCGTGTCTTGCATCTCTCGAATGGACTGACGGAGACGAGGCGGTTTTCAGTGAAGATGAGCGGGCTATGTTCTCGGCCCAGGTGCTGATATGGCGGACAGAGGCGTGCTCCGGGATGCGGCCTGACGCAGCGGCGGCCGCGGGCCTCGACGCGGAGAAACGGCTTGTTGCGGCGGGCGAACTCAACCTGGCCCGGTATGCCGCAGATCGTGCCGGATTTGCACAGTGGAAACTTTCGAGGACCGAGGGAAGAAGAAGTTCTACACCTGCAGGCCTCTCTGACAACCCTCACACCATCTGAAATGCGATTACTTTCTCTATTGGCCTGCTTGATGACTGTGATTGCCGTCGCGGCAGGCTGTGCGAGTTCCAAAGAGGGAGAGGACCGTACTCCTCGTCGCGTTCGGGCGTTGGACCAGGCGGCCGGAGACGTTCGCGCACAACTCGCTACAGCCAGTCCATCCGTCCGCACCGTACAACTCTATCGTGGCGATGATGAGCGCAACCTGCCGGTCGTCACTTTGCGGTCGAGGGACCCCCTCGTCCTGGAGTTCGATCTGCTGGAGGAAGGTGGTCGGCCCCTGTCTGTGTACTTCTATCACGCCGATCGCGACTGGTATCGTGATCTGAACCCGTCCGAATACCTCAAGACCTTCCAGCGTGGCGACATCCTCGACTATCAACCGTCGCGTGGTACGGAAGTCTCGTATGTGCACTACCGCTATCGATTTCCGGCCGAGGACATCGTGTTCACCTTGAGCGGTAACTACGTTCTTCGTGTGA
>JABDKH010000157.1 GCA_013002345.1 Rhodothermales bacterium | reverse complement strand
TTTCCGATCATTAAGCTCAGGAACGAACTCGGTAATCATCAACCGCTGCTGGAAGTGTCTGCTGCCAAACCGCCAGAACACCTCCTGCCCATTAGACCCCGAGAAGCATGATGGAATCGACAAGGACGGCGCACAATTTCCGGCGGCTGGCGCTCGCCAGTCTCGGCTTTGCTCTAACCGTAATCTGCCAGGCACAGCCTGTACCCACGAAAGCGAATCACGGCGACCTTGTTGCCTTCTTCGAGGAGTGGCGGGCCTTCGAACAACCACCCCTGCTCGAAGGAGCGCCCGACTACACCGCGGCAACATTTGCTTCCCGCTACGAGGCGTACAAAGATCTCAGGATGCGCCTCGACGCAATCGACACGACCGGTTGGTCGCTACCCGAGAAAGTCGATTGGCACCTGGTGCGCGCTGAAATGGACGGCTTCGACTTCAACCACCGCGTGTTGAAGCCCTGGGCCCGCGATCCCGCCTTCTATAAGTCGATATGGATGGCGCGCAGCGACGTCCCGGGGCACGAAGGTCCGACAAACCACGGCGTAACCGAACTCTGGACATACGAATTTCCATTGACTGACGCGGAAGAGCAGCGCCTGATCGCTGACCTGCACGTGATCCCCCCGCTGATGCGCCAGGCGCAGAAGAATCTCGTTGGCAACGCGCGTGAGCTCTGGATCACCGGCATCCGGAACATCCGATCGCAGCGCGCTGACCTTGACGAGATAAGCCGACGCGTTGGCTCCACGGCCAGCGACGGACTCCTTGCGGTGTTGGCCGATTGCAGCTCGGCTACGGATGCCCTCGTCGTGTGGCTCGAATCTGAGGCACAGCATAAGGACGGTCCGTCCGGTATCGGGAAAGAAAACTACACCTGGTACCAGCGGAATGTCCACCTCCTGCCGATGACGTGGGAGGAGGAGGTTCAGCTGCTCAAACGCGAGCTCGACCGCGCGTGGTCGTCACTGAAACTGGAGGAGCATCGCAACCGCAATCTTCCGCCGCAGGTGGCAGCGTCGACGCCCGCCGAGTACGATGCGATGGCCGATGAGGCCGCCAATCGCTTTATGGCCTTCCTGCAGCAGCAGGAGATTCTCACCGTCACCGACTACCTGGAGCCGGCCCTCCGCGAGCACCTCGGAAGCTTCGTACCCGAAGAGCGGCGCAACTTCTTTCGGATCACGTCGCACCTCGATCCCCTGCCACTCTTTACACACTTCTACCACTGGTTCGAACTGGCCCGCATGGATCGCGAACCGCATCCGAGTCCGGTACGGCAGGGAGCACTGCTGTACAACATCTTCGACTCTCGAAGTGAAGGTACCGCTACCGGTGTCGAAGAGATGTTCATGCATGCAGGCCTCTACGATGACAGCCCGCGCTCCCGCGAGCTCGTCTGGATCCTTCTTGCTCAACGGGCCGCACGCGGACTGGGCTCGCTCTATGCTCACGCAAACGAAATGACTATGGAAGAGGCGGGCGGCGTACACATGGACTGGACACCGCGAGGCTGGATGAAGACTGAAAAGGAGTTACTCGTGTTCGAGCAACATCTGTATCTCCGGCAGCCCGGCTACGGCACCAGCTACGTCACCGGGAAATACCTGCTCGAACGGACGCTGGCGGACTACGCCCGACAGCTCGAAGAGCGTGGCGAGCCGTTCAGGCTGAAGGATTTCTTCGATACGCTCAACACGATCGACAGCATCCCGATTTCGCTGGCGCGCTGGGAGCTGACGGGACTCGACGATGAAATACGAGCACTAATGCTGTCCGACTAGGACCGGAGGCCGTCGTCCCGGAAAGTCAGGCAGGTTTTGCAGAGATCTCAGCGCCGCTCGATCGGTCATCGGACGACCATCATCTGTCTGGCATCGATCTGGGTGAGCCAAGACGGAGAGGGTGTCGTGAGAATCCGAACCTCAATCTCGGACACACTTTCGGACGGGCAGAATGATATCTTGCTGTCAGTCTCGAAAAACTCACCTGCTTTCACTGCAATAATGGCAATGTCCCGTACGGCGGCCACCACGGCCTCAGTATTTGTTGTCCTTTCAGCAGGCATGCTCTTGTGCGCGTGCGATACGACCCCCGAGGTCGACGTCGTCTTGCACGGTGCCACGATCGTTGATGCGGCGAATGAGCGAATTGTAGCGGATCAGACGATCGCTATCGACGACGGACGAATCATTGAGATAGGTACGTCTGAAGATGTCCGTGCACGCGGACTAATAGAGCTCGATGCAACGGGTAAGTATGTAATCCCGGGTTTAGTCGATGCACATGTCCACGTGGATCACCCGGACGAGCTGAATATCTATCCAGCCTTTGGTGTCACCTCGATATTCGTGCTTCGCGGGCTTCCTCAGCACCTTGCGTGGAGGGCAGAGATCGAGGACGGACTCCGGTTCGGCCCACATCTGTTCACGACCGGGGACTACATGGACGGCTACCCACCGTACATGCAGCCTCTCATGAGCTTCGATGACATCGAGGCTGCTCAGGCATCCGTCCGCGAACAGCATGAAGCAGGGTATGATTTCGTCAAGGTCTACACACGGCTGAGTACAGAGCAGCGTGCGGCCATCATCGAAGAGGCGCATCAGATTGGCCAATGCGTCGTCGGACACGCCGGTCCCGACACGGCTCTTGACGATCTAATTGAACTTGGCCAGGATAATGTCGCGCATGGCCAGGATCTAATCCGTTGGTACTTCGACTCGGCGGATGATCCGAAAGGTGTAGACCGGATCGTATCCGCGCTCGCGGGTTCGAATACGACGGTTACACCCAACCTCAGTTGGACGACCGGACTGATTGCCCAGGGATCGGATCTCGAGCGTCTCCTCGAGCGACCGGTCGCCCGAGCACTCCATCCGGCGATACTTCAGCCATTCCGGCCAGCGAACAACCGCTATCTGCGCAATGCGGATACCTGGGTGCCAGAGGTCCGCGCTCGTCTGGAAAAAGAGCATGAGATTGCTCGGCGTCTTCATAGCGAAGGAGTCACACTCCTTGCCGGCACAGATGCATCGACGTCCGGAGTGTTTCCGGGAGATGCCATGCACGAGGAATTAGAGCAACTGGTTGCGGCGGGGCTCTCGCCTGGCGAAGCCTTGGTCATCGCGACTGTCAACCCAGCCGATTTTCTTGTCCGTTGTGTAGACGCAGAGATCCGGACAGGCCGCGTCGCTGTCGACCATCGGGCGGATCTCGTACTGCTCGACCGGAACCCTCTCGAAGACATAAGGAATTCGCGAGAGATCAGCGGAGTCGTACTCGCCGGACGATGGCACTCGCGAGAGTCACTGGAGGCAAGGCTGGATAGTCTTGACCGAGCATATGTCGAACTGAGGGAGGAGGTAATCAATCTGGAGAAGGATCTCTTCAGTGGACGCACGGATGATGCTCGCGAAATCTTCGATCGCGCGAGGAAGCGTTGGTCGGGTGAGATTCTATTCAGCCAGTACACTCCGTTCTTCGTCGGCTATGGCTTCCTGTACGGGGATAACGGTTTCAACTCAGATCCGGACAAATTGAGGTCGGCTCTCGAACTCTACAGGATGTACACCGAGACCTATCCTCAATTTCACAGCGCTCATTACCAGCTTGGTCTGGCGCAGAAGGCCAACGGGTTGACCGATGAAGCCAGACGGTCATTCGAGAAGGCTCTCGAGATTCATGCCTACTACCCGGACGCCAAAAGGCAACTCGCCGAACTACTGGAGTCAAGCGGCGAATAGGCGCACCTCCCTAGCGGCGCCCGCGGTGGGCTTTTCTGGCCTGGGTAATAAGTGGAGGCGAGTCCCTCTCGCGTCTTTCCCGGTATCCCAAGCACACTCCTCCACGACGACCATTCCCGTCAAGGACTTTCCCACAAACCTGCGGGGCCGTTGAGATTCCCAGTGGCAGCGCGAAGGGCAGGATTTCGATGGCCTGGCTCTACACCTGAACCACCCGCATCAGCACGCAACCCGTGCAGACCAGTCCCCGGGCCTGCACGGGCGCGACGTGTGCCGACTTACCTGACGTGAAGCATGGTGCGCGAAGTCTGGACGTGGTCCCCCGTTAGGCGGTAAACGTACAATCCCCCTGCCATGCCTTTGGCCTCCAGAACGACCTCGTGGTTCCCGGGTGCCTTCTGACCATCGACCAGCGTCGTTATCCGGCGGCCAAGCAGGTCGAACACCTCGAGAGTGACGTGTTGTGCTGCCGGCAGTGCGAACCGAATCGTGGTCTCGCTTTTGAACGGGTTCGGATAGTTGGCCTGGAGTTTGAAGCGGACTTCGGGATTGTCGTCCTCCAGGGCAGTGCCCGTAAACTCCTGATACATTTGGAGCAGGCGGGAGTCATTGACCCACTGTGCGCCGTCCCAAACCTGGATTAGATTCTCCGTGAGAAGTCGGTCGCTGTTGTACACGAACGAACCACGACTTTCGTTCACCCAGTCACCCTGCCCGCCGGCAGCGGCCGGATCCCACGTCTGCTCTACGAACTCGACAAAATCTCCGTTTGAATCGAGTGTCACCAGTTGTTGATCCCGATTCACCCAGTCGCCCTGGCCGCCGTTCGCATCCGGATCCCAATCCTGTTCGGTCTCGACCCAGCCGGTTAAACTCGTGGCCGTGAGCAGGCCTCTCTCTCGGTTGATCCAGTCACCCTGACCCCCGTTGGCGGTCGCGTCCCAATCCTGGGCCGTCACAGTCATCTCGTCCGGATTCGTGGAGTACGTGCTGACCTCTCTGTAGTCGTTGACCCAGTCACCCTGACCCCCGTTGGCACTCTCGTCCCAGTTCAGTTCGAGGTCTTCGGTTTCCTGTCCTTGACCGTCATAAGTCCACACCCTGGCCGTTGAGTTCTTCCATTCACTGGTCGCGTCATCATACGTCTCCACAATCCGTCGTGTGGTTCGTCCGGCCCCATCGTATTCAAAGCTGTTGCGCAGGCTAAAACCGAGCATACCGGTGAAGAAGTCGATCGACTCGGACACCAACTGAACTCTCCGGCCGTTCTCGTAAGTGGATGTTGAGCGGAACCAGACAAACCATTCATTTGTGCTGTCATCCCAGAGCTCGGTCGTCCTGACGAGGCTGTTGCCGTCGCCGTCGTAGGTGCCGAGCACGCGCCGCGAGGGCTCCCAATCGCCCTGACCCCCGTTAGCATCCGGGTTCCATGCTTCATCGAGGGACTCTTCGCTACGATTCTGGTCATTCAGCAAATATGTCGTCCGAAGACCCGGTAGCCATGTTTCGCTGACCGCTTCCCACTCGTCGATCAGCCGCTCCGTGGGCACACCGGCGGAATTGCGCGTATACCCGACGCGGCTCTCATTCAACCAGTCACCCGAACCGCCGTTGGCTGCAGCATCCCAATCCTGGGAGATCTGCTCAGTAAGTAACCACACGTTAGCTTTCGCCAGTTGCGAGGAGGCGAAGGGCACAAAGGGACTTGATGGGAGGTGTCTGAAGACAAAGCCGTCGGCGGATTGGTTGAGTATTGACAGTTTGGCGGCGATTGGCGGCGGCAGGGCCGCTCTCAATCGCTCCATTTCCGGCGGAAGCCGATCAGTCTTCGAGTCGAGGTCTACCTGCGCGTCCTGCCCGTAGGCCGGAATCACAAGCAGCAGGCATACGGCTAAGGCAAACGAAATGCAGTGTCGAGTATTCATTGTGCTGCTGGCTCTGAGAAAAAGGGAACGGTTAACATAATTAGCGCAAACCACGGGTCGTTCCGGACACCGCCTTGGTCAGATTTCGAACGCTGGACCTGTTCGTGCCAGAGTCTGATGTGTGAACCACCGTCCTCCGAGAATCCGACGGGGCGGTCACGGCCACCTTTCTGCCACACCCAGCCGTGCGCCTGGCCACCCCTTCGAGGCTACTGCGAGCCGAGAACCTCGACGCCAGACAAGCGGGAAAGCCCTGCCATGTATGCAGTAGCAATCATTTTTTCGCTATAATCCGCTGCCGGATCGAGGAGTTTGGGACACTTAACAGACGTGTTGGAAATCCGAATGTCAGGAGAGCTTACGCGCATGCTCGCCCGCGCCCGAAACGGCGATGAAGACGCCTTCGACGCGATCGTTCCGTACGTTTACGACGAGCTAACGCTCATCGCACGCCGGCATCTGCGGCGGGAGCGTTCAGGCCACACTCTGAATACGACCGCGCTTGTGCACGAGGCCTATCTGAAGCTGGTCGATCGTGTGAACATAGACTGGCGGGACCGTGCCCAGTTTAGGGCCGTCGCAGCGCAGGCCATGCGTCGGATCCTCGTGGACTACGCACGTAGGCGAAACGCCAAGAAGCGCGGCGGCAAGAATAAGCCACTGACGCTCGACGAACAGACAATAGCCGTTGAGGCGCAAGCCGAGATGCTCGTCATGCTCGACCAGGCAATGACGCGTCTGGCTGCGGTCAGCCCCCGCCTGTGCCGTGTCGTCGAGTATCGATTCTTCGGGGGCTTGGCCGACGACGAGATCTCTGCACTTCTCGAGGTATCAGAGCGGACGGTTCGGCGCGACTGGGTGAAGGCCCGCGCCTGGCTCTTCAAGGAACTCTATCCAGAGCACGGTTGACCGTGAATAGTCCCTCCGAACACCATCCCCATAGCTGCTGATCCAGATCAGGTCCGTACGCTACAGACTTATCTCAACAAATTGAATCCTCGGCCGTCCACAAATGGGCACTTTTTACGCATTGCATTGATAGAGCCACTCCGCCTACGTGATCTTGTAACGCAAGAGAGCAAGCATGGTCCTCCTCGCACGATTGTCAGAAGTTCTCCATTGCCTGTAGATGTCGCCTCCCGACTGGAACAAAATAGAATCACTATTTGAGGCCGCGCTGGACCGTCCGGAGGACGAGCGTCTGGATTGGCTGAGTAGCGCCTGTGACGATCCCGCGCTGCATCGTGAAGTCGCGACCCTGCTGCGTGCTGCCGAAAGGTCGGAAGACTTCCTTAAGAGTCCAGCTGAGGAAGTCGCATCGGCGCTCATCATGGACTCGCATCGGACCGGTTCACGGGAGAATCAAGTTCCCAGCGAGTCAGCAACCTCAGGCGACCGCATCGGCCGGTATTGCATCACTAAGCGCATCGGTTGGGGCGGAAACGGCGCCGTCTATCTCGGGGAGCGGGCTGACGGAGAATTCAGCCAGCGCGTAGCGCTGAAGCTGCTGCGGGAAGACCGAATGAGCCGGACCCAGCAGAACCGGTTCTTGGCCGAGCGACAGATACTAGCCTCACTGAGTCATCCAGGTATTGCAAGACTACTTGACGGCGGCGTTACAGATGATGGCATCCCCTTCATCGTCATGGAGTACATCGACGGAAGCCCGATCGACGAGTACTGCAATGCACAACGCCTCACCATTCGTGATCGGCTGGCCCTGTTTCAGCGAGTTTGCTCGGTAGTGCAGCACGCACATAGCCAACTTATTGTTCATCGGGACATCAAGCCGTCTAACGTGATGGTTACCACGGATGGACGCGTGAAACTGGTCGACTTCGGGGTCGCCAAGTTACTCGACGCAGAGGCCGACGGTCGCGACTTGCCTCGCCCGGCGCTCAATTTGACGCCCGAGTACGCCAGTCCGGAGCAGGTGTGCGGTCAGCCCGTCACAGCCGTCTCTGATGTGTATTCGCTGGGCGTTCTTCTTTACCAGCTGCTCGCCGGCCGCCGGCCGTACGATGTGTCCGGTGTCCGTGCCACACAGATCGTGAAGACGGTCTGCGAGGTCGAGCCACCACCACCAAGCGCACAGTTTGACGACGTCGGTGAGACGGAAGGTGAAGATGCGTTGTTCGCCGTCACGACGGTGGCGGGGCAACGATCGTCGCACGTCGATGCAGTCAAGAGACAGCTGAGGGGCGATGTCGACTCCATCGTGATGAAGGCGCTTCGTAAACATCCAGCGAGGCGTTATCAATCGGTCGAGTCATTCGCCGATGACATTGGCTGTTATCTGGATTCGCGGCCAGTGGGTGCACGCAACGGCACCTATGCGTACCGCATTTCAAAGTATGTCCGCCGCAACCGAATTACGGTGGCCTTCATTTCAGTCCTGGCTCTCACGTTGTTGGGAGGTCTCGCTGCATCCATGTGGCAAGCTTCCAAACGCGCGGAGCAGGCTACACGTGCGGAGCAGACGACGCGGTTCATGACGGACATGCTAGCAGGCTTTGACCCGAACTCGCGGCCGGGCAAGCTTGAGCAAGTCGAGGAGATACTCGACGCGGGCACACAGCGTCTGCATAAGGATCTAGTCAATCAGCCAGACCTCTCGTCGGAGATCGCCGCTGTGCTTGGCGATCTCTACGAGGATTACGGGCGATATAACAAAGCAAGGGAACTCTACGAGCTTTCGCTAGCAAAGAGGCGGCGGTCGGGCAGTCGCGACGATGCTCAGACGGCCGACGTTATGGCAAAGCTGGCCTCTGTCGTGAACAAGATGGGCGACCACGAAGAGGCCAGGGACCTAATGATGGCCGCACTCGAAACAGGTCGTGCCACATACGGTATCCGCAGCGAACGTGCCGCCGACATGCTCGACGGTCTGGCCGTGGTTCATCTAAACCTGGGAGGGTTCGATGAGGCACGTCGCCTCCTGCTCGAGGCACTCGACATCTTCCGAGCCAAACACGGAGACGATCATGTGCGCGTTGCCGGAATACGGAGACATCTCGCGTACGTGAACCAACAGCAGCACAGGCTTGTCGAAGCGGACTCGCTGTACCGGCTGGCCCATGAGAGCATGGCCCGGGTGCTCGGACCTGACCATACGGAGGTCGCCCAAACCGTGCACGACCACGGCTCTCTTCTGGTACGCATGGGAAGACTGAACGAGGCCGAGACCAAGCTGCGCCTGGCGCTCCAGATCCGAAGAGACCGACTCGGTAATCTACACCCCCAGGTAGCGCAGAGCCTGAGTCATCTTGGGCTACTGATGTCGAGACGTGATCGGTTCGACGAGGCAGAGGAGTTGCTACTGGAAGCTCGTGAACTTCGCCGCGAGCTGTTTGGAGAGAAACATCTGACTTACGCTCATTCGATCAACCAGCTGGGCCAGTTACAGCACGCACGAGGCAATCAGGATGCGGCCGATGAACTGCTGCGGGAGGCGATCCGTCTGTATCGCGACCTACTTGGGACACGCCACATTCAGACGGCCGCCGCGCTGCAAATCTGGGGAAGACGCCTTAAGGACAGGGGCAGCTACCCGGAGGCGGAGATCGTGTTTCGAGAAGTTCTCGACATACGCACCGAGCTACTAGGCGACCATACGCTACAGACTACCGAGTCCATGTTGCGACTGGCGAGCACGCTACTTCAACTCGACAAAGCTCACGAGGCAGTAGAGCTTTTATCGAAGGCATCTCGGACTCGCCAGGAACTGTACGGTCCCGATCACGAACGAACGTTAGAGGTACGCCTCTGGCATGGAATAGCTCTAACAGAGGTGGCTCAATTTGAGGAGGCCGAGAGCATTCTCACCGATGTCCTCAACGTAGCGACAGACGACGACGCACTACTGATCGATGCCGATCTTCGTAGCCGGACGCGCCAGGCGATGGCCGATCTCTACCTATCCTGGCACAGTCGGTAGACTACTACCGGCGTTGGCACTGTGGAACCGCGCTTCATGGTTCCAGAGCTATGGTGCGGCACGAAATCCCGACGAACGACCATACGCAGCTCGTGGCTTATGACGTGCTCGGTCGAGAAGTCTCGAGGCTCACTGATCGACGCATGCCATCCGGCACATACAGAGTATCCTGGGATGGGTCACGACTCGCCAATAAAATCTACTTCCTTCGTCTCAAGCACGGGCAAAACGCGGCGACGCGCGCAGCTACCGTGGTCAGGTAGACCGGCGCGTGATTGGTCTCCCCGACACCTACATACAACTTTGTACCTTCTCTGTACCCGATCAATAGGGATCTTCTGACTCGGATGGAACAAAGCTCACTCGCAAGTTCAAGCCTCGCGTCACAAAAGACCCGTTCGGGCGACCCGTGACACCCTCGCTATCCGCTTCGTCTTGAGGCAGGCTGGTACAGAATCCAGTCAGACCGGAAGTCCGTCGACGAAGCGACTGAACGCCGCGCCATCACGCAATGGAGCGCCGTGGCCAAAGCAGACTATTTCCGGGCGCAGCCCGGCTAGCTTCCTGGCAGAGTTACGATTGACTTCCGGGTCATGTGTGACGACGTCGAAAGGTTCAGCCAGACCCCTTCGCAACGTCAAGGGATTCCGATGAAACAGAACATCCCCGAGAATGAGGACTCCATCATACTCTCTCCAGAACGCGAGATGACCCGGAGTATGCCCCGGCGTTTCGACGCATACAAATCCTCCCACGGTGTCACCTTCAACCAGTGTTCGAGTCACTGGATGAGGCGCGACACGGAATCTCGATGAGACTTTCGCCAGAAGTCCATCCGGACGAGGCAGCAGCGTACTGCCATCACCCGACTCAACCGCCTCCCGATCTCCCGCACCGCAATACAACGGGATGCCAGACCGTTCACAAACCGCATGGCTGCAGCCCTGATGGTCTGAATGGCCATGAGTAAGTGCGTGACCCGATAGTTGAAGTCGCTCGAGGACCTTCAACAGCTTGCTGCGTGAAAACGAGGCGCCGGAGTCGATCAGCACGTCACCCGCGATGTACGCGTTAACGATATCCGATCCCACAAGACAGATGCGGAGCAAATCGGGGGCGACCTGTTCTACGTGCATCGACATCCCTCGGCAGTGGGCTGCTGACCGGCTGTCCGTGCGATCAGCTAGAGACTACTCATCGTCGATCGTCACAGCCGTGCCGTACGCCAGCATCTCCGCAGCGCCCGCCATCACAACCGATGTCGCCACGCGCACGGAAACCACGGCATTCGCACCGAGGCCGACGGCGTCCTCCATCATCCGCTCCAGAGCCTCCTCACGGCTCTCCTCCAGCAGGGCCGCGTACGCACGAATCTCACCACCGACAAGATTCTTTAGCATGGCCCCGATATCGTTCCCGAGATGCCGCGCCCGGATGGTGTTGCCCCGCACCAGGCCGTGGGTGACAACGATCCGTTTCCCTTTGATCGTGGGCGTCGTTACAATCATCATAGCTCTACCTCCTTAACCGGCAGTCTCTCAAAGAGCCGCCAACTGGTTTCGCATTAGCATGAGGAAGATGGCCCGGCCACAAGATACAGGCGGGACGGCGTCCTAACAGGTCGAATGACCCGTCGTTGGCAATCGGCTCGTACGTACCGGAAGCGGAAATCCTTACGTGACTCCCTGCAACGTTGTGAATCTAACGTGTGCCCTCTGTGGCGATGCGACACCCGTGCGCCGCCACCAACGACTAGCCTTCCATCGGGAGGTACTTGATGACATTCAGTATTCCCCCGGTGGGATCCTGTACCATTGAGAAGCGCCCCACCTTCGGAATGTCAGTCGGCGGTACGATGATCGTTCCTCCTGCGGCCGACGCGGCGGCGAACGCTGCATCGGCGTCATCGACCGTTACGTACGCGCCCCAGTGCGGCGGCGTGCCCGGTGCGAAGATCGCCATGATCCCGCCCACGCCCACTCCGGCCACCTTGATTTCATTGTATGGACCGGACGGCATCTGCTGCTCGACGATTTCCCAGCCAAGCAGCGCCCCATAGAACTCGGCTGCGGCAGCGGGATCCGTTGTCTGCAACTGAAACCAACTGAAGGCGCCATGCGTCACGAACGATTTTGCAAAGTCCATCTCCGGCATGTCATCACCCTGAGACATGGCCTCGTACTTGATGACATGAAAGAACGCACCCTGCGGATCAAGAAGGCCACAAAATCGACCGACGGTCGGGATATCCATGGCCGGTACCTGGATACTGCCGCCAAGCTCAACGGCTCTCTCCGCAACCGCGTCCACGTCATCCACGGTGATATAGTGGACCCAGGCCGTCGGAAGGTCTGGCTGTGGCAACGCCATGATTCCGGCAGCGGGAGTCTTCCCGATCTGCTGCAGGTGATAGTCACCCTGAGGCATGGGCATGACGTTGTCCGTCCAGCCAAGGACGGCGCTATAGAAATTCACTGCAGACCCGGGATCCGCGGTCATCAGTTCAGACCAACTGAACGCACCGTGAGTGATAGACTGATTCATAGAACTTCACCAAATAGATTAATACTGTGACCGTCCGTCCGCACAACCCTGACGCGAAGGTAGGAATCGAGGCATATATGTGCAAGATGTGTGATGCCCGGTTTTCTGCTGCACTCGGCGGCCTCCAGGCCAGACTGTGGATTCGTATCAAGCGCCGCAGAATCGGCTCTTCATTCACGCGAGCCAACCTGACGAGCCAGTCGTCAACCACTCTCAGCGTCGCTTCTCACGCGGCGCCGCGCTTCCTCCACAAGTACCTGCGTCCTCTTGCGATAGATCTTCCAGATTACCAACGCTACTTCGCTGGTATTATCGCCCGGAATAGCCTCGAGGAGCTCTAGGCCGTTCGGTCGCAAGATGATCCTGTCTTTGAAGAGCCCTTTCTCTAGACGCACTTCCGCCAACGCGCCTGGCTCGACCTCGATCGTTGAGCGATCCTTGTCGAACGCTCCCAGAAGAGCATTCTCGATGTCGATGACAATAAACCTGTCCGTCAGATAGATTGATCCTGCGATCTCTCGCAGCCCGATATCCGGAAGCATGAAGGGTATTGGGGTCATCGGCGCCAGCTAAGTTTGGACGGCATGATCCTGGGTAATATTACGCGTTCTCGATGCCCTGGGCCAATCGGATCACAGCCCGGGAGATGACTGACCACACCATCACTACCTGATTCTCCTCGAACAGGTAAGCGGACTCGGGCCGACCAGGTCCTATCCCGTCAGTTCAACGTTCACGACCGTGTCCACATCGCTACGTGCGCTCACAGGCAGTCTCAACACGAGGTTGCCGCTTGCATGACGCCTGACCGCGACCTTTGCATCGCCATCCAGAAGGTGCGCGCCGTCGACCACCAGATTTCGCGTGCCCGGGAGCTCCAGCATTTCGGGCGCCTCTGAATCAAGAACGTGAACGTAGACCGTCCAGCCCTTCTGCGTCGAAACTCCCCACGGCTGCTCGGGCATCGGGCCGACTCGCGTTCCGTAGATCGACGCTCCATAGCGATCCAGCCATCGACCCATTGCACGAAGGCGTTCCTGAAACTCCGGCTGGATGGTACCGCGCGGAGTCGGACCCACATTGAGCAAGAGATTGGCGTTTCGACCGGCCGACCGCACGAGATAGCCTATCAGTTCCCGCTGACTCTTGAAGCCCATGTCCGCATCATGGTAGCCCCAGGATCCGTTGATCGTGTCACACGATTCCAGTGGAAGCGGACTCACAACAGTGGTGTTGAAACCGGCCGTATTCGTCCCGGGCAGATCGCGCTCAAAGATCTGAACGTCTTCGCCCGGGAATGGCGACACATGATGATTGTTGCTGATGATTGCCTGCGGCTGCAAACGATTGATTAACTCGTACGTCTCGCGAAGCTTCCAGTAGACCTGCGTCGCCTTCGCTGGAGCGTCGGGTTGGCCCATCCCATTGAGCTGCTGGTCCCACCAGCCGTCGAACCAGAAGCCACCGAGCTTGCCGTACCCGGTTGCCAGCTCCTGAATCTGCGCGTTCATGAACTCGAGGTAGGCATCGAAATCCCCCGAGTCGAGCCGCCCCGAATGCAGCCCGGTCCGGCCGCGCGGAAAATAGTCAGGGTGGCGCCAGTCGAGATGCGAGTGGTAAAAGAAGAGCTTGAGTCCCTCCTGCGCGCACGCGTCGGCAAGCATCTTCAGGACGTCCCCTGCGTACGGCGTCGCGTTGACGATATTGAAATCACCAGCGGCCGAATCCCACATCGCGAAGCCATCGTGATGTTTCGACGTGATGGTGATGTACCGCATACCCGCCTCTCGGGCCAGACGCGCCCACGCGACCGCATCAAATTCGGACGGGTTGAACCGGGCCGGTAACCGCGAATACTCTTCCGCCGTAATGCGGTCGTTGTTCATGACCCACTCGCCTTTTCCGAGGACGCTGTAGACGCCCCAGTGGATGAACATCCCGAACCGAGCATCCTGAAACCACTGACGCGATTGCGCACGTTGCATCGCAGGATCGACACGCGGATCACGATTTATTGTAGTTCTTGAATGCGCGCCGACTGCGGAGTCCGAGGTCATTCCGGCGCCCACGAGTGGCAGCGCGGCGGCACCCTTCGCGATGCCTGATACAAAGGATCGTCGCTTCATGACAACGGTGCAGATTGCTGAGGGTGATCAAGAACGTGGCAGAACAACAGAGTTATTGTCGCCGGGCATCGAACATCTCTCGCGGCACATGCCCGTCACGGATTCCTCCTCGTCAGGAAGTACCAGAACCTGAAATACGACGGGAGCAGCTCCTGCAGATTTAGAATGCCAAAGGTTGCCCGCCGCGAGAAAGCAATGTTGGTATTCCAACACGGTATCTCAAGCTAGACAACATGCGTCGCTCATCGCTGCGCTCTGGGTGCCTTCGCCGCCGTTCGAAACAGATCGGCAGACTTCACAAAATCCTCCGCCAGACCGAACAGCACTAGACGGTCTCCCGGCTCCACTCGGAAACCTCCCGCGGGACCGGCCTGCGTCTTTCCGTCGCGTCGGATCGCTATCACGGTGATTCCGTACGCCTGGCGTAGCTCCAGTTCCGCGAGCGTCTTGCCTGCCGCGGGAGCGCCTTCGCGAACTGCTACAGCTCGCGTATGTAGCCCTTCCTCGTCGAGGCCCTGGAGCACCATAAGGTGAGCCTCCTGGATGCTACCGCGCACAATCGAATAGTCGCTCGCACGTAGCGTTCGAATGTGCTCGTCGATCTCTGCCGGTGAAATCATGTACGCCCCGAGGACATGTGTAAACACACGAACCGTCGTCTCCATCTCCTCTGGAACCACGACGTCGGCGCCAAGCTCGTGCAGATCGTCAATGTCGCGAAGGAATCTCGTGCGGACGATGATCTGCAGGGTCGGATTCAGGTGGCGCGCAATCTGCGTGACGCGTGGCGCCGAACGTGTGTCGTGTGTGATTACCACACAGAGCTTGGCATAATGCACACCCGCCTTCTCCAGAATATGAGGCCGGGCCGCGTCTCCGTAGATCGCTGGTATGCCCTGCTCATCCAGAATCGCAATGGCCCTGGGATTCATCTCCACCACCACGAACGGGATGCCGGAATCGCGCAGGACCTGCACGAGCCGCTGCCCACCGGGGCCGTAACCGACGACGATCACGTGGTCCTCAAGCGCCGGCACAGCCCCATCGGACTGATCGGCACGGTCCGCGCCCATCCGGCCCAGCCGTGTGCGCCCCAGCCAGTCCGCAATTGGAGGAGCAACCTGCATAAAGAACGGCGTGAGGAGCATCAGTAATACCGTCACCGCGATAAAGGTCTGCTCGCCTGTTTCACCAAGGCCCACCGGCGACAACCCGTTCGCCCGACCGGCACGCTCCAGTACAAAAGAGAACTCACCGATCTGTGCAAGCGCGAGAGCCGAGATCGCCGCTGTCCCAACGGGCAGACCAAGTGCCAACACACCGCCCGTCGTGGTCGCGATCTTGAGCACCATGATCACACCCGTCACGCCCAGAACAAGAAGCGGATTCTGGATGACAAAATTGATGTCGAGCAGCATCCCCACCGAGACAAAGAAGACCGCGTTGAACACCGTTCGGAGGGGCAGCACCTCACTGAGAGCCTGTTCCGCGTAGCGACTTTCACTGACGACCAGTCCGGCCAGAAACGCCCCCAGCGCAAGACTCAGTCCAACCAGGCTCGATGCGGCCGCCGTCCCGAAGCAGATCGCCACGACGGCCAGCAAGAACAATTCGCTCCTGCGCGTCTTGACGATCTTCTCTAGAATCCACGGCACTACGCGCCGCGCGAGAACAACTACGACAGCGATCACCAACAGCGCCCGACCCAGCGCCACCAGAAGATCGATCGCAGTACCGCCGGTACCCGCAAGAATCGGGACCAGGAGGACCATCACGACGATGGCGAGGTCCTGGAAGATGAGTATCGCGAGCGACATCCTGCCCGACGATGTCTCGATCTCATTCCGCTCTCCCAGAAGTCCGAGTACGATGGCCGTTGAGCTTAGCGCTACAAGACATCCGGTGTAAACACCCGCCTGCCACGACACGCCGAACATCGCGAGAAAGATCGTCACGAGCCCGATCGTAAGCCCGACCTGTATCCCTCCGCCCACAAATATCGCGCGGCTGATCCTGGCCAGATGGTCAAGGCTGAACTCGACGCCAATCGTAAAGAGGAGCAGGATCACTCCCACTTCAGCGAGGATGTCGACCAACTCCTGATCGTAAACGAGCCCCAGCGCATTCGGTCCGATGATCACACCCGCAATCAGGAACCCCGCGATCGGTACAAGTCGGAGACGGTAGCAGATGTACGCGATGGCGACCGACGCGACGAACAGCGCCACCATCTCGTTCAAAAAGGGAAGTGCTACCGCAAGTACCGGCATGGCCGTCGCGCTCATCCTGGGCGAGTAAACCTGAAGTCCCGCCGACTACGCCGTACTATGAGACACCGCGGTCGACAGCTCTGGGAAGTCACAGTATACGCAGCCCGCCACACGCACAGCGCGGGCGGGCTGTAAACTTTGAGTGCATCCGTATGCGGCGACTCAGAACTTCGGAAAAACCACAACCTCGCCCGTACCGGGAGCACCGACGCCGTTGATTGTGACGAACGCTTCTCCGTTGTCGTTGAAATCGATCGAAGTCGGGAAGGAAAGTCCCGTCAAGACCTCTTCAGATTGATCACCCTCCGCTATGCGGACGATTGCGCCCGAGTTGGGCTGCGGACCCTCCTCGGTGAAACGTCCGAGCGATACGGCATAGAGCTCGCCATCAGGTCCCAGCCTCAGGTCCACCAGCATCGTGAGCCCCGTGGCGTAGTCGCTCACTTCTCCGTCGGGATTCACGCGAACAACCCGGGCTGATCCAGGAATGAAGGGGAAGCCCGGAAGCAAGGCCACAAACAGGTTGCCGCCCGCATCGAAGGCGAGTCCCGTCGGCACCGGGTCGGCCTCCATTCTTCCGCCCCGGTTGGGGTTGGGCAGCGGGCTCGGGACCGCTCCAAACGAAGCGACCAACTCTGTAGCTCCGGTCCCGGGATCAACCTTGAGCAGACTGTTGCCGCCTGCATCCGCGACCCAGAGATAGCCGTCCGGCCCCGCAACGATCCCGTACGGATTGGACTCCACAATCAGGCTGTCCGGATTCAACTTCCTCTCGATCGTATACGTACTGGCTATCTCGACTGCCTCTCCATCCTCGATCCGAACGATCGACGCCATATTGGTTCTGGGCTCGTCTCCGCCTCCGGCCATCCACATACCGCTGGTCGCATACAGCACTCCGTCGATCATCGTAAGACGAGCACCTCCCGCCGACTCCCCCGGACCCAGAATCATCGACGGAAGAGCCGCGAGGACAGTCTGAGAGCCGTCCTTTGCGACCCGGATCACACGTGCCGTTTCCCCGAAACTGACCGTCGTCAATACGCCGGTTTCAAAATGGGGAAACTCGAACTCGGTGTCTCCTCCAACACCCGTGTCGATCACCAGAATACTGCCATCGGCTGCAGCGAGAATACCCATCGGACCATTAAACCCGCTCGTCAGGACCGTACCCGCTTCCTGGGCCACACCTTCAAACGGAACGACAGCAGTCGCCCCAAGGATCACGACACATAACAAGACTTGCAACGAAAGCGAACTGTTTTTCATCTCAGTGAACCAGACTAACAGTGGATATTGCTACAGTGGTCGCCACGTGCTAGCAGCACTTATTCATCCGCGATTAAGAACTGCACGATGGCGTAAACGTCCTCGTCCGAAAGGTGAGTATACGCCGGCATCCGATGTACAGTGGTCTCGAATCCAGGCGCGATATACAGGGCCGGTTGAACAATGCTTTCACGAACATACTCTTCAGCCGTCTTCG
The DNA here is from genome assembly GCA_013002345.1 of Rhodothermales bacterium. Taxonomy (NCBI): domain Bacteria; kingdom Pseudomonadati; phylum Rhodothermota; class Rhodothermia; order Rhodothermales; species Rhodothermales bacterium. The sequence continues at coordinate 8,595 of JABDKH010000157.1, read as the reverse complement.
CCTCGCCTGCGTAGTTCGGATCCTTCACACGCTGCTCGGCAATCTCAGCCATGCCATCGTGCGAGGGCCCAAAAATTCCACGCGTCCCCGCCTTTTCAAGCGCATGGCACAGGCCACAGTACATCTGCCGATAGAGTTCCAGCCCGGACGTGACACTTACCGAATCCGTACGTGTCCCGACATCTTGCCCATGCGCGTCATACACGCCCAGAACGAGAACCAGCAAGACGGGCAGCGTCGTTTTCATGGACATTACGATTACCTGGCCGCCGCAGACCTGGGTCCGCAGCGCACTCGGATTTTGATTCTTGTCGGAGCTGGCGGAATCGGCGAGTCGAAGGATTCCGGGCGAGTCGTAATGCCGTATATAAGATTCCGACGACAAAGATCAAACGGAGGGCCGGCACATAAACCAGCCGGTGGCCCTGTCGATCCGGATGTCTGGCACCGAACGCCGACCGTTACATGGCCTCACCCCGGACGACGCGGCTTTTGCTATTTTCGAGCGCAAACATGTTTCTTGATAAATCGCCACGCCATGTCTACACCAATTGATTCGCGGATCGATATCGGTCACGTACATCTGAAGGTCGCCGACCTCGATCGGTCGCTTCGGTTCTATTGCGACGTGCTGGGTTTCGAGCTGATGCAGAAGATGGGAGAGTCTGCCGCCTTCGTCAGCGCCGGCGGCTACCATCACCACATCGGTCTCAACACGTGGGAGAGCGCAGGAGGAATCGCCCCACCACGTGGGACTACGGGTCTCTACCATGTGGCCATCCGATATCCGGATCGTCGTAGTCTCGCGGATGCGGTAGTGAGACTTCGAAAGGCGGGAATTGCGCTCGATGGTGCGGCGGATCATGGTGTAAGTGAAGCGATCTACCTGACGGATCCGGACGCCAACGGCCTCGAGCTTTATCGCGATCGCCCAACGGAAGAATGGCCGCGTAAGACGGACGGCGGACTGGAGATGTTTACCCGGCCACTTGACGTTGAGGCGCTGCTGGCGGAGCTGTAAGCTCGCTCATGCCGCGACACACCTATTGTCTGACCACTATCTGTTGTTCGACGATGTGTTCGTCGACGTATACGCGCACGAAGTACACACCCTTCGGAAGATCCGTCATCGATACGCTCGTGTTGCCGCTTTGAATTTCGATCAGCCTGACGCGTTGACCAAGGATGTTGAATAGTTCGGCCCTGACGAAGGCAGGGACAGGGTGGCTGTATGAGATCGTCAGCGCTTCACGCATCGGGTTCGGGTACATTTCAACCTCCGGCGTCACGGAGTTTTCCGACACAGATGTCGCGCTCGCCTTTTCGATCACATAGCGATCGATGTTGAACGGAAAGGCCGAGAAAACCGAAACGCGCATCGTCTGTTGGCCCTGGGGCAGTGAGATCGATCTACTGACCGGACTTAGCGTCTCCCAATCACCCGTGCTCGGGACGGATAACGTGCGGGTCTTCCGGCCATCGAACCCGAATCCAAACTGGCCGCCGCCATCCAACGATGCGACATAAGCGGTCACCAAATAGTCGCCTGCTTCCTGCACATCAACCGAATACTCCAGCCACTCTCCCGACTCTATGTATGCTACCTGAAAGCCGCCATCAGAGCGGGCTTCGATGTCGACGGCTTCAGTCAGACGATATGCGCCCGCGACATTCGATTCGTCCGTGTCGTGGTACGTCAATCCCTCTCCGCCGATGTCAAAGTCCTCAGCCTCGATTACGCCCGGGATGATCGCGGGAGACCCGTGAAAACTCGACCGCATCCACGGGGCGACGCGGACGCGGATCGGATACGAGTAGCGGGGCGATACGAGGCCCGACTCGGCAATGACACGGTAGTAGTAGGTCACGCCTCCGGATGTCGTGGAATCGGCGTACTGCGTCGTAGAAGGAGGCACCTCGGCAATCGGCACAAACGTCCCGCTACCGGCTCGCCGCTCGACCCGTATCCGAAAGAAACTGGATGAGCGATTCGTCCACTGCAGGGTGACAATTGAGTCGCTGACGATGGCGGCACTGATGTCAGTGGGCCCATCGGGATACGTATGCAAGAGAATATCCTTCGCCTCATTCCAGGCCCGCTCGTCCCGCCGGTATATCTCGAAGTCGCCGCCGTCATCCCACGCCTGACAGGCAATGTTGTGGGTGACACATCCTTCCACGTATGCGGCATAGTGGGCCATGCGCGAGTTGAAGTCGGCCGATCGTACGGAACCGAACTCACTGTTCATCACGGGAATTCCATGGGTCGCTGACCAGTTCGCAACTGATTGAAACTGTGCGGCAACGGCCGCCCGTTCCGCCACCGATCCCCATGTCCCTTGAGCCAGTCCCGCAAACTCCCATGGATCGTACGAATGATAGTACCCCATGAGGTAATCGTCAGTCGGGATCCTCGCAGCAAACAGTTGCGACGCGCCAGACCATTCATTCCCCGAGAAGATGACGATTCTTGTCGGGTTCGTCCTTCTGACGATTTCGAGAATACGAGTGTTGAGATCGTCGACTTGCGGGACTGTCATGCCATACGGCTCGTTGATGATCTCAAAGAACAGCTTTTCAGACTTGTCCTTGAAACGAACGGCGATCTGACTCCATATGCTGTCGTATCGCGCCCTGAGCGTATTGTTGGCGTACCCCGCCTTCAGCCAATCCTCATGGTGGCCGTTGATGATGATGAAGAAGTCGCGGGACAATCCCCAGTCCACGACCTCCTCTACCCGATCCATCCAGGCCTCCTCAACGGCAAACGGCGGTGCATCCTGGGTATGCTCATCCCAGCGGACCGGTATTCGCACGGTCGCGAAACCCGCCGTCTTGAAGTCGTCAAAGTAGTATTCGCGGGCCGGACCATTATTCCAGTCACCCTCCCGTGGCGGCTCGAGGGTGTTACCAAGATTGATGCCTCGGCCCATCTGAATGATGGCCTGGTCAGGCGTCAACTGTGCACTTGCCGGAAGGGATGCAAACAGTACCAGGACAGCGGCGAGAAACGACGTTTGAACTCGATTCATGCGTGTACCGGCTGTGAGTCAAGGACACGCCGAAAAGTATCCTGAAAACCTTTTCAGAACAACTGAAGGAGTGATTCTTGGCAGAGAACGCAAACCGGGATCTGCCACAGCCCAGTCGGACCGGTGCTCGACTATTCAGCTTGTCGGCAGCCGTCCCACGCGCTCGTCGAACTCGAAGACAAGCTTCCACCGCGACTCTTCTCGAACCCGCACCATTTCCGGCTCACCGAACGCATCTGACCAGACATCCCACGGTTCACCCCTGCTCAACTCCGAATCGCCATTGAGATCTAGGAAGGCACGTGCGTAGTAGTCACCCTCGGACACCGCGTCGAAGAAGATGCGGGACGTCTCGCTCAGTCCGACTCGGTTGCCCTGGTCGTCGGTACGATACCATTTCAAGTTGAGCCTGGCCGATGGCACATCGTTGAAGTGCGACGATCGATGAAGATGTACAAACATTCGCACACGCGTTCGATCAAACGACACTCCATCCGTCGTTCGACCAACAATAACCAGCTCGTTGATGTTGTTAAACAGAGCGACATCTTCCCCCTCGATATCGCAACCAACCAGCGAGGCAGTGATTACTGACAACACAACTACGGCCCGGGAATACCTCATGGCGACCTCCAGGAAATGACATGGAACCGTCCAGTGTCCACAACTGCATAGCCGCATTTCAGATCGCAGAAGTAACGGCGTCCCGGCAGTCTTCACGATCACGCTCCTTCATCGAAACAGCCTTCCCCACCACAGCGGCGCCCGGCCTCATCGGGGGTTTTCGGCGCAATGAATCGGTTGCCTGCTGTCCACTCTGTCGTCCCGGCGGATTTGGCGTAATGTGGCAAGGGCGGATGGCAGCGACCTCCAGAACGGTCACGGCTTAGCGAGCTACGACTCCCGCTTCGCCGGCGGACCCTCCTCCGGCCCTGTGCCCAGCGCCTCGATATCCTTCGGACCAAGTGACCGAGCCCTCGCAAAACCTCCTACATATCTCCCGCCATCAAATCGGAGACGGTAAAGGCTGAAATCGCCGAGCTCAAACGTGCGTGCGCTGGTTGGAAATCGTTCGACGTACATCCCTCTAACCACTACGTAGTCCCTGGAATCGCGCGCGATTTGCCCAATGCTTCCGTCAAGGGTCACGCGCTGAATCTGAAGTGGATCCGAATCCGACGAGACCGGGCCGTGGATCATCACCGAGAAGCGCGCCCCCTCCACGAGTCCCGCCGAATGCAGCGCCAGGCGCGAAGCATGAATGAACACGCAGGAGAAGTCCCGCGCAACGACGTACGGCAGCAGACCGACGTAAGGATTTCCGTCTCGAAGCACACCCAGAGACAACACCCTCTCGGCGGCCAAAAGCTGCCGCAGCTCCTGTAAAAGTTCTTTTTTCATGCCAATCGAGTACCCCGATCGATTATCCTTCGAACGACGATTTAGGTTTATCACCTACACATTGGCAGCCCAACGGTTCGTTTCTTAGCAGCAGAACGTCTAGTAATAGAGCAACGGGGTCTATCATGGCAACGGACTATTCGAAGGATTTGTTTGACCCGGAGGGCGACTCCGCTCGCATTACACTGGGCTTTGCCGAGGACGTCCATCTGTACACGCCATCGGTGGATGAAGCCTTGGTCATCAGCCTTGCGGAAGAATTCGGAGTGCCGCCAGAGCGGATAATTGCAGCGTTGAAGAAATGGTGGTTCGAAATCGTCCAGGATCAGTTGAATGCTCTCGGCCAGAGGATCAGCGGGCTACGGTACGATACAGCGGCAGCGACACATTTCGCCCAGCGGTTCCTTTGACCTCGTGTGGATCGCTCTAGTATGCTTCATTGAGATCGAGATAGTCTCCGGAACTTGATTGACCGAATCCGAAGTCGAACCGCACTGTGATCATCTCGCCCTCGAAAGCAACCCCGCGAATGCCGAAACCAAATGCGTACTTCGGTTGTCTCCGGCCCAGGTCCTGAATTCGCGACGCCGTGTCGCCCACTCCGCCAAACACCACGAACCCCAGCCGCCACCAGACCGGCACAAAGCGATACTCGACCTGAATGGACGCACGATTCCGATCGATATGCCGGGTCGTGTTATAGCCACGGAGCGATTCGCCAAGACCCGGAAGCATTCGAAACGGTGGTGCGCCCGAACGAAAGCTTCCCTCCAGTTTCAGAGCGACGACGTGCCTCGAGGCCAGAGGCACGTACCGCCGAAGATCAATCTCGAAACCACCAAAACCGTAGTCACTGCCGAGAACTGCATCAAACACGGCGGCAGATGTTCGATGCAGGCTCCCCGACCTCGGAAAGTAGATGTGGTCGCGGGTGTCCCATGTCAGGATCAGCCCGATGCCGGAGGCCGTACCGGTCCCACTTCCAGTCACGCGACCGGATGCCAGTTCCCCGCCGGGACTCAGGTCCTTGATGCGCCCATGTCTGACCGCATATGAGACACCGACGAACAGCCCGGGGAGCAGCTGCCGCTGGACCTCCGCTGACACACCGAAAAGCCGCTCCGTAAACGCTTCATGGTCGAGACTATCAGACGCCATTTCAAGCGATCCACCGATTCCGTAGTACGATGTCGGCCATTCCTTGAACTCCAACTTGCCACTCATCTTGTACCGATTTCTCGCCAGCCACACGTCGGGTGAAAGCTGCACCGAGTACTGCTTGTTCAGTGTGTAGTAGGCATCCGCTCGCAAACTCGATGGCCGACTGTCAGGCGCAAGGCGGAAGATGTACTGCGGCAGCACACCGAACGCGAACCGCGTATCTGGAGATGAGAAGACGATGGGCAGTAGAGCCAGCCGACTTCGAGCCCGGTCGGAAGAGTCGGGGAAAACACCCGGATCCTCCCGTAGCTCAACTGCGATGACATTCGCCCTGTCATCGTTCGCATAAACATCGCCCGGCTGCGCCACCGAGCACGGCGGAAACACCGACACCACCAGAATTGTCGCGGCCAGCAAGCCAACGGGTGTCCTGAACGTAGTGAAACCTCTTCGTGTATCGACCGGGTCATGATCCATGCTGCCACCGGATCTCGTGCCTTCAGATTCTCCGTCTGTGGTCTGATTGTAGTCACGCAGTCCAGTGACAAACCGGACAACCTCCTGAGAGAATTGCCTCTATGCCCGCGGCAAAACACTGCGACCGCTGATGCAATACAGTGTCTGAATGAGACGAGCGAATCCGGGTCCGCCCGAAGGCAGTGCCGCCTTCCGCAGCTGTCCCTGAGGGCAAGAAATTCCCAGGGAAGGTACAACATTGCCGCACATATGGATACGTCGAGTGACCCACATCTTCCGAAATGGTCCTGCGACGGCCTTGGCACACACCTTGCAGCGATAATGAACAGGCAGCGAAGTGCCGCAAACGGGAGCCCAACGATCTCCTGCCCAGGCAGATCAACCGTAATGAAGCAGATTACCCACTACAAGACTTTCGACCGCGACCGCTGGCGTCCGGTCCGCGTACCACACCCGCTTGACCTCAGTCGTGCGCCGGTCAGTATCATCACGGGCAAGAAGTATATCTTCGTGGCCGGTGTCAGCGCGCGCGGACTCAGGTTCTCGGACGGAACGGAGTACCACGTGGATGAGGGCTGGCAGTAGCCGGGAATTGCGTCTCTACAGCCGATACCGTTAAATCCGGGCGCTAGTGTGCGCAGAGAGGAACTCGAGGATTCAGATTCACGACGATATCTCCCTCGCGCGCCTTTTCAAGCGGGCAGTCTGTGAAGAGATTGGTTTGAATCATTCGGAGTTCACCGGCCTCCACAAGGGCAAGCACTTCCTCCTCACTCGTGATCGGGTTGACGAACAGATCTCGACGCCGCGGATTGTTCGGATCAGATCCCGCACCCCACAACGTCACCCCCGCCTCAGGCGTCGCCATCAGCGACATTCTGGCGCCCTCGAGCAAGAACATCTCCCACACGCGGGCATCGACTCCAAATACATTATTCTGCAGACGATAGGCGTTGTATAAACCCTGCGGATCCCATGGATTCGGTTTCCCCCCGCTGTTCGCAGGAACTGCAGGAAATATGTAAGCGGGCGCCATCTCCAGTTTTCCCGCCGGGGTAAGATCTTCGTATGGGCCCAGATCGACGTAGGTCGACAGACAGTCTGAACCATCCATGAAGCAGACACCCAGCACTTTGGCATTGATGACTGTGCCGTCTCCGGTCAGGTCAGGTACTTGAACGGGCGAGTCATTGCTGCACGACCCGATAAGAATGGCGAGCGCCAGCGCACCCGTTGTTCCAATGATTCTTCTCATTCACCGAGCGAGAAACATCTCGCGGAAGATTTGTATCACATATAGCTAAGGATCGCACCCGAAATATACTGCAGGGGATTCCTGTACGACGCGTGTGGGGGCGACCATCTACAGCTACCGCCAACGGCTTCGAAACCCCCAGAATCAAGGTAATTGATCCATGACCACGTATCTCCCAACCGCATTTCGCAAAGCGAGGGTTCTCCTTTTTGCCCTGGCACTCTTCATGATGGGAGGATGTGATTCAGATGGACACAGTGAGGATGATGAGATCATGGTCAGCCGATTCGGCGAGAGCGAGAGTCACAACGCCGGCAGGAATTGTATGAACTGTCATCAGTCCGGAGGAGGGGGCGAAGGAGTATTCGTTGTCGCCGGCACCGTCTACAAGGATGACGGCGTGACCATCAATCCGGGTACCGTCGTCCGAATCTATACCGAGCCGAACGAGCAGGGTGTGGTCCTCGTGAGTCTGGAGGTAGACGACAGGGGGAATTTCTACACGACGGAGCAACTGAACCTCCAGGACGGCAGGTATGTCACCGTGTCCGCTGGTGTCACAACACGGATGATGATATCCGAAGTAACAGGCGGAGCGTGCAACTCGTGCCACGGCAACAACGTCGAGGTCATCAAAGCACCGTAGACATCCTTCATCCGGGGTTTAACGACGAACCATCCGCACTTATGCCTGAAAGGTGAATCCGTCATGATTCAATCTTTGAATCCCGCGACCGGTCAGATCATGCGATCGTATGCCGCTTACTCAGTGGCTGACGTCGATGATATACTGGGTTATGTGCATGCGACGTTTCTCACATGGAGGTCAGTGCCATTTGCCGTGCGTTCGGATCTCATGCGGAAGGCGGCGGCGGTTCTGCGCACTCGCCGTAGCGAACTGGCCCGACTGATGGTGATGGAGATGGGAAAGCCGATTGACCAGGCACAGGCGGAGGTGGAGAAATGCGCATGGGTGTGTGACTTCTATGCCGATCGGGCAGACGATTTTTTGGCCCCGGAGCCCGTCGAGACGGATGCATCGGAAAGCTTCGTCTGCTATCAGCCGCTGGGTGTCATCCTGGCCGTAATGCCGTGGAATTTCCCTTTGTGGCAGGTCTTCCGCTTTGCAGCCCCAACGCTCATGGCGGGTAACGGCGCGGTTCTGAAACATGCGTCCAACGTACCGGGCTGTGCACTCGCCATCGAGAGTGTGTTCGTGGCGGCTGGCTTCCCGAATGACATCTTCCGAACATTGCTTATTGGCGGCGA
>JABDKH010000156.1 GCA_013002345.1 Rhodothermales bacterium | reverse complement strand
CCGCATCAGCGTCCGAAAGCGGACCCTGACGGTGAACATATTTTCGTGGTGCTCCGCATGCTTCAGGTTGACCACGATGTCGATCGGTTGAAGTCCGAACAACTCAGCATCGTTATCGGACCGCGATGCGTGGTAACATTCCAGGAAGAGTCTGGGGACGTCTTCGATCCGCTGCGGGAGAGACTACGCGGAAGAGGCGGGCGGATCCGAAGACGAGGATCGGGATACCTGGGTTACGCGATTATCGACGCCGTGGTCGATCACTACTTCACAGTTATAGACGTCATCGGTGACGTGGTCGACCGGCTGGAAGAGGAACTGCTCACAGATCCGGCATCAGGTACCCAATCCAGGATATACGATCTCCGCCGATCGCTCATTCAGGTCAGACGCGCCGTGTGGCCGGTGCGCGAACTTCTTCTGTCTCTCGAAAAGATGGATTCCAGCGCTCTGGGACGCGACATTCATCCGTTCCTTCGGGACGTGAAAGACCATGTGTCGCTGATCATTGACGCGGTCGAGGCGCTCAAGGACTCGACGACCGGGCTCCTGGATTTCCACCACGCGAGTCTGACCACCCGGGCGAACGAGGTGATGAAGGTGTTGACGATCATCGCGACACTGTTCATTCCGCTGACGTTCATCGCCGGTGTGTACGGGATGAATTTTGACAATATGCCTGAGTTGAGTTGGCCTCTTGGTTATCCTGTCGTCATTGCGGTCATGCTCTCCACCGTGATCGGGCTACTCGTCATGTTCAAACGCAAGAACTGGTTTTAGAATCATGCCTCGCCCGCCAGACAAGGTATCTGCCGTTCGGCCTCTGCGCCCCGGAGGCACGGTTGGCGTCGTGGCTCCTGCCAGTGCGCCCGCGAACGAATCGGACCTGGAAGCCGGTCTCGCCAGGCTCCGCAACGCGGGCTTCAACGTCGTGACGGCATTCGACATGGACAAGCGAGACGGTTATCTCGCCGACAGTGATTCAGATCGTCTGCACTACCTGAATGAGATGCTGGCGCGAGATGACATCGCAGCGTTGTTCTGCGCCCGTGGTGGCTTCGGTGCCCTGCGCATCCTGTCCGGCATCGATTTCAACTCGCTGCGGCGGGCGCCGAAGATCATCGTCGGATACAGCGACATCACCGCCATCCATCTTGCCGCGCTCGCACAGACGGGACTACCCGGTCTGTCCGCCGCGATGGTGTCAACGGACTGGAAGGACATCGCCACCGATGAGGAAAAGGCTATTCTCGCCTGTCTGGCAGGCACCGCGGCCGACGGCGTGTTCGCACCGGATGGATTGGCATTGACCGCGGAGCGATCTGGCGAAGCGGAAGGCCGTTCCATCGGCGGAAACCTTTCGGTGCTGTGCAAGCTCGTCGGGTCCCGATATTTCCCCGATCCCACCGACGCGATTCTCTTCATAGAAGAAGTTGGTGAGCCCCCGTACAGAATCGACGGGCTGTTGGCGCAACTCCACCTGTCCGGAGTACTCGATCGAATAGGCGGCCTTGTCATTGGCGGAATCACCGACGCTGAACCACCGGATGGCAAGCCGTCACTGATGCTCGACGATATCCTGAACCACTACTTTGATCTGGTTGACGGTCCCGTCGCCTCGGGCCTGTCGTACGGTCATTTTCAACCCAAGGTACCGATGCCCGTCGGTACGCGGATGAGATTGAACGTTCGAGGCGAGACGGCAAGACTGGTAGCGCTGGAACAGCTTGTGCCGATTGCATGAACGATTCATCAGCCCACGCGCGCCGTGCCCGCATCGCGGTTTTTGCATCGGGAGGAGGTAGCAACTTCCAGGCCATCTACGACGCCACCGCAGACGGTACGCTGGCTGCAGACGTTGTGCTGTGCGTCTCGAATCGTTCGGATGCCGGAGTGCTGGACCGGGCCAGTGCCGTGGGTATTCCGTCCGTCGTTATTCGCACGAAGGATTTCCAGGACGATGCCGAGTACGTTTCAAGACTGGTCGGCCAACTGGAATCCTACGGAGTCGATCTCGTAGCGCTGGCTGGATACCTGAGGAAGATTCCATCAGATATTGTCCGACGGTATCATCATCGGATGGTTAACATTCACCCGGCATTGCTGCCATCGTTCGGGGGCAAAGGAATGTATGGCCGCCGAGTGCACGAGGCCGTGCTCGAGTCGGGTGTTCGATGGACCGGCGTCACGGTACACCTGGTCGATGAGGAGTACGACACGGGTCCGATCATCCTGCAGGAACCCGTCCCGGTTTATCCGGGCGATTCCGTTGAGGAACTGGCTGCCCGCGTTCTTGAAATCGAGCACCAACTGTATCCGAGGGCGTTGAACCTGGTAGCCGAAATTCGAGTCCGGGTGGAGGGCAAAAAGGTGCACATCATTCCTGATCTCAACTAGTCACTCACACTGACATACTCAACTCTGGCGCACACGGCATGATAGACGTAAAGCAACTTCCCAAACCTGCAGACCTGTACCCCGTTCGGCGGGCGCTCCTGTCCGTGTTCGACAAGACGGGCGTCGTTGAATTCGCGAAAGACCTCAGCGAACGTGGCGTCGAGATCCTTTCCACCGGCGGCACGGCCAGGGCATTGAACGATGCCGGAATTCCGGTCGCTGATGTGTCCGAAATCACCGGTTTCCCTGAGATTCTGGGGGGCCGCGTCAAGACGCTTCACCCGGGTATTCATGGGGGCGTCCTGGCCCGTCGTACGGATTCAGGGGATCTCCAACAGCTTGCTGCACACAAGATTCCGGAAATAGATCTGGTTGTCGTAAACCTCTACCCATTCCAGCAAGCCACCGCCGACCCCAACGTGTCCATGTCCGTGGCGATAGAGAACATCGACATCGGTGGTCCCACCATGGTGCGCGCGGCGGCAAAGAACCACTTCTTCGTCGGCGTCGTGACCACACCGGATGACTATGCCGACGTGATCCGCGAAATGGATGCGACGGACGGACACCTTTCGATGGCGACCCGGCAGGCGTTCGCCAGGAAGGCTTTCGCGCACACAGCCAATTACGATTCTGCGAT
>JABDKH010000155.1 GCA_013002345.1 Rhodothermales bacterium | reverse complement strand
ACACGGTGATCTGCCCGACGGGATTCTTCTCGGACATGGAAGAGTTTCTTTCAATGGCCCGCTCAGGACGTGTTTACCTGTTTGGAGATGGCTCAAACCGGATTAATCCCATACACGGCGTCGATCTGGCCGAGGTCTGCGCGGACGCCTTGGAGAGTACGGAAAGCCAAATCGATGTCGGTGGTCCGGAGGTACTCACATACCGGCAAATTGCAGAACTGGCCTTCAATGTTCTGGAGCGGCCTGAAAAGACCACGTCCATTTCTAAGCCTTTGGTCTCTGCAATGGTCGGCGCATTGCGCTGGCTGACACCCGCGACGATTTATGGCCCCGTCCAGTTCATGGCCAGCGTGATGACCATGAATGTCGTTGGAGAGTTGCACGGTCAGCGACAGCTTGCGGATTATTTCCGCGATCGCTCCAGGAATTTCGGGAGTAAGTCAAGTGAAGATCACGCACTACCTGTATAACACGTTCCAGGTCGAGGAGGGCGGAACACGGGTCGCGATAGATCCCGGCCAATTTTTTTACTTGTTTGATTGGAGGAGCCTGATCCCTGAGGAGGAATGGTCGACGATTTCCCATATCGTCATCACTCACGGCGACCCGGATCATCACTGGCAGTCGGATCGCGTCGCCGAGGCCTCGGGAGCTCCAGTCGTGTGCGGTATTGGCCTGACGAAAACCGAGAACGGGCAAACGCTCGTCATTGATCCTCGCGGTAAGGAGCTGAAATCCTGGATTCCCTTTGACAACCTGCACCCGCTCGATGTGGGCGATTCAATCGCGCTCGACGACGTCACCTTCGAAGCCGTGCGAACGGTGCACGGCCCGATCGAGGTGTCCCTGCTTGGCTTCAAAATTCGGAAGGAACCTGGGCCAGGAGAACGCACCGGTCTCGGTGCGATGGGATTCAAAATAAGGCTTGGGGATAAGTCGGTCCTGAATCTCGGTGATTCGGTGTTCTTACCCGATTGGGACGGCTTGAGGCCAACGGTGTTGATGATTCCGATCGGCGGCCTCGGCCAGAATACCTGGACGATGGACGTTGAAGACGCTTTGCAGGCTGTGGAGCGGATCGATCCGGAAGTGGTTATTCCCTGTCACTACAATGTGCCGTTTCTTTGGAAGAGGAAGATTGCGATTGCGGACGACGCCGAATTCAAGCGCGGAGTAAAGGCGCTGGGAAAGAAATGCTGCGTTCTCGGCGCTGGTGGCTCTGTCACTGTGTAAATCCAAAGGTATTAGTATGAAATCGAAGTCTTCCAATAACGAATTTGATGTCATTGTCATTGGATCGGGAATGGGCGGGATGACAACGGCGACCGCGTTATCCCGAATGGAGCACAAAGTGCTGCTCCTGGAGCAAGCGCAGACAATCGGCGGGCTCACACACACGTTTTCGAGGGACGGATTTACCTGGGATGTGGGCCTTCATTACTGCGGCATGTTTGGTCATGATGAACCCGGCGAAAAGGTGCTTGATTGGTTGAGCGGCGAGACTATTGAGTTTCAGTCGATCGGCACCGTGTATGACACGATCCATTTTCCGGACGGCTTCGAAATAGCGGTTGGACGCCCGGCTGAAGCGTATAAGTCAGAGCTGAAAGAACGTTTCCCCGATAACGCTGCTGAAATCGACGCCTGGTTCGAAGCACTTGTGTCTGGGGAGGAAGCCATTCGCCTCGTATCGGCCGAGCGCTCGATGCCGGAGCCGTTCCGTTCCGCACATCGCTGGTGGAATAAAAAGAAGATTGAGCGCTGGTGTGCCCGCACGACCTCCGAGGTTGTCGGCGAGTACATCTCCAACCCCAAGCTTGCTGCTGTCCTGACAGCTCAATGGGGAACGTATGGTGGCGCACCGGCACAGGCAAGCTTTGGGATTCACGCGCTAATCATTCGGCATTATCTCGAGGGAGCCGGTTATCCCGTTGGTGGTGCAGGTTCCATTGCCGCCGGACTTGTACCCGTGATCGAATCGGCAGGCGGCAGCGCCCGTCCCGAAACGACGGTCAGCGAAATCCTGATCGACGATGGCCGGGCCATCGGTGTCCGAACGGTTTCCGGCGAGGTATTCGAGTCGCCGGTGATCGTCTCGGCGATCGGAGCCGGAGAAACGGTGAATCGCCTGCTTCCGCCGGAGACCTGTGAGCAAGCATGGGCCGTCGAGATTGCGGCGATGACGCCTTCGATCTGCCACTTCGAGATGTTCCTGGGATTCGAAGGAGACATCGCCAAACTCGGCGCTACGCGATCGAATCACTGGTTCTTCGAGAGCTGGGACACGAACGACGGCTTATGGACGAATACGGAAAGCCCGATTCAAATGATGTTCGTGTCCTTTCCTTCTCTGAAGGATGACAGACACGATCCGGGGCCCTCACAACGCCATACCGGTCAATTCATGGTGCTGGCTGACTGGTCGACGGTCGCTGATTTTGCCTCGGGCGGTGCCGGGGAGGATCCCGACCAATGGGCGGCGTTCAAGGATGATGTCGAGGCCAGGTTGATGGCATTTTTTACCGAAAGATTTCCCGCGCTTGCTCCGTTGGTGGTCTGTCGCGTGTTTGGCACGCCTTTGGCAACCGCGAAGTTCACCGCTCATGAGAAGGGCGGGTTCTACGGTCTCGAAACCACTCCGCGACGGATCATGTCCGGCGCTCTCAGGCCACGCACACCCGTCCCCGGGCTGTACCTGACCGGCCAGGATGTGCTGACGCCGGGAATCGCTGGCTCTCTCTTTAGCGGCATGCTCACTGCCGCGGCCATCGATCCCCGGGTATATACGAAAATGGGTTGAGTGGTTTTTTCCTTGTGCACTATTGCCGCGACGAGTTGAGCCGATCCTGCCCCTTCCAGCGGTCTTGATTCGACTCAGGAGAGCCCTTCGCCCGTTCATTCTTCGACCCACGTGCCCCAACGGTTATCGCCAAGACCACGCTACACGAAATCTACAGAAATACTC
>JABDKH010000154.1 GCA_013002345.1 Rhodothermales bacterium | reverse complement strand
GTTGGGTGTGCTCGATCTCACCCTGCCACTGGAGGAGGTCGACCAGCAACGACGGTCGGCGACGTTGATGGTCATCGGGCTTTCATTTGTGGTCATGATCGCAATCAGCCTGATCATCTTTGTGATGATTCGCCGCTTGGTCCTGCACCCTGTTGAGCTTCTTGTTGAAGCCACGCAGCGCGTGGCGGCCGGTGACCTGTCGACGTCCGTACCCGTTCGAAGTCAGGACGAAATCGGACAGCTTGGCACGTCGTTCAATGACATGACGCACCGACTGGCCGAGGCTCAACGACAGATCTTCCAGTCGTCCAAGCTCGCCTCGGTGGGTCGTCTTGCAGCGGGCGTTGCGCATGAGCTCAATAATCCCTTGACCGGGGTTCTGACCTACGGCAGCTTCCTGCTAAGCCAGGTAGATGAACCCGAGCTCAAGAAGGACCTGGAGGTAATCGTCCGGGAGACGAAGCGGTGCCGCGATATCGTTGCGGGGTTGCTGGATTTCTCCAGGCAAACGCCGGCCGCTCCCCGCTGGACAGACATCAACGAGGTGGTCCACGTGGCATCGGGTATGGTAAAACACCACTTTGCGCTCCAGAAGACGCGACTGGTGCTGGATCTTCATCAGGATCTTCCTCCCGTGAACATCGACTCGGGGCAGATGGAGCAGGTCCTCGTTAATCTGCTCGTAAACGCGGCCGACGCCATGTCAAAGGAAGGCGGGACGGTCACCGTCAAGACGGCTCCCGGGAGCAAGGCCGATGGGCCGGACGGGGTCGCCTCGACGGTACAACTCGATGTGAGTGACACGGGCGGCGGCATTAAGGAAGAGCACATGGACAAGATCTTCGACCCGTTCTTCACGACAAAGGGCACCGAGGGTACGGGACTTGGGCTCGCGATCGTGTGGGGCATCGTGGAGGACCACGGAGGGGACGTGCAGGTGTCGAGTGACCCCGGCGAAGGCACGAGATTTACGATCAGGCTCCCGGCGAAGGAAGCTGAGTTGGCGGCAACAGCCCCGTCGGAATAGCCAGAACTCCTGGACACAGAGCGCATGATATCGAAACGTGAAGTACTGGTTGTTGATGATGAAGACGTGGTGCTTGGCGCCGTGCGGCGGATACTGTCTGCACACTCCATTGAGCATCGCGTGGCGGGTTCTGCAGAGCAAGCGCTGGAGAAGATCAACGAAAGAGAGCCAGACATACTGCTTGCGGACATCAAACTCCCGGGCCAGTCGGGCCTTGAGCTAGTCCGGAAGTGTTCGAGCCGGTTTCCGTCTCTGGTGTCCGTCTGCATGACGGGCTATGCGAATGCCGAACACGTTCTCCTGTGCCTTGAGAGCGGGGCGGTCGATTTCTTGCCAAAGCCGTTTACCGTGGAGGAGGCGTTGAGCACCCTCACGAGGGCTGGAAGACTGGTTGAAGGCGACGCGATCGCCAACGACGCACCTGTTGAGTGTTTCATGCTCGATGGTCATACGTGGGCGCGGCGGGAGGATGATGGCACCGTCACGCTTGGACTGGTCAGGACGTTTCTTCAAACGGTGGGCCCGATCGAGTCGCTGGACATTCCGGTCCCGAACACGATGCTCCGCCAGGGGTGCGATTTGACGCGGGTTACGGCAACGGATGGGCACGTGCATCGAGCGTGGTGTGCGATCGGAGGCCGGGTGGAGCAGTCGAACGGCCGACTCGAGAGCGAACCCGCTCTGGTTTCCGCAGACCCCTACGGAGAGGGCTGGATCGCCTGCGTGATGCCGACGAGCATCGAGGAGGAGATTGCCCGGCTTCAACAGGCCTGACGCGCTATCAGGTTTTCCCCCACAAATGGTGCGTGGCCGTCCACCTAGAATACACGTCCGGATCACGCTCGTTCGTATCAGCCCTTTTCTCGTTCATGAGCGGCACACCTGTCACTATTTCTCACTACGAGATCGAGGGCGAGCTGGGTCGTGGCGGGATGGGCATCGTGTACAGGGCGCGCGACTCTCGCCTGGGTCTAACCGTTGCGCTGAAAGTCCTGCCGGCGCGAGCACTGGATTCGGATCTTGAGAGAGAGCGGTTCTACCGGGAGGCTCGCAACGCGGCTGCGCTGAGT